>CAZAAF010000400.1:4013-4943 GCA_964482575.1 uncultured Verrucomicrobiota bacterium
GTCACATCACACAGCCTCCGCCCATATTCAATGTCCTTTTCAGTGTGCGCCGGTCATGTCCTTCTGAAAGGCGCGAACCGACTTCTTGATCTCCAGCAACATGATCGCGCCATAAGCAATCCGGTCCACGCCGCGGGTATAGGCCAGCGAACGGGCTGCGTAAAGGTCACACTCCCACACCAGCGACCCCGTCTTGTCCCCGCGGCGAACCGGCCACACCTCGTACAAAGTGACCGCGGTGTAATAATTACTGCTCACATAGTAATCCACGTCCAGCAATTGATAGTGATCCCCCACTGGCAACAGATAGACCGCACCCAGAATCACCGTGCCGTACCCGTCCGCGGAAAACAGTTGCCAGTAGTAGAACGGCGTCAATTCCGCCGCGCCGCCCAGCAAGCCGCTCTTCCGGAGGATCGGCTCGAACTCCCGCGCCACCGCCGTGCGTTCCTGCACCATCGTCCGTATCTGCGCCACGGGCGAAATCGTTTCGCCCGCAACCTCGTAGGGTGCCACCCCGTCAAAACCCTTCGTCTGGAAGGCCGCCGCGCGCGCTCCCAGAAGCCGGGCCCAGCACGCCGACGCGTCTGCGGGCGTGGAATCCGGCTTCAGACAACCGGCGACCTGTTGCGCTTCATTCCGGCTCAGGTTCAACTCCGACTTGTCCGCGGTGGTGGTCAGGGTCCTGTCCAGCATCCACCCGATGGAACGCGGGCCCGGGGTGATCTTCAGGTCCTTGAAATCCGCGGTCTCGCACGGGATGTGCAACGGGCGGAACGCATAAACCTTCAGCTCCTTGTGGGGCGACGGGTCCCACACTTGCAGCCGCCGGGCAGTCTCCTCCGCTGGCTTGGGCACGGCAAAACAGGTTTGCGTCGTGATCCCGCTGGGGAAGTTCATCAACGCGCCGCGTTCCGAGAGGATTTCACC
>CAZAAF010000401.1:0-4930 GCA_964482575.1 uncultured Verrucomicrobiota bacterium
GCCTTTTCCCATGTTGAACTGGATCATCCAAGTTTCGTTGAACAACCGGCTGCTGGTCTGCGTCCTGGCCGTGGCGCTGGTCGTCATCGGCGGCCGCTCGCTGCTCCTGCTGCCGATTGACGCGTTTCCCGACACGACGCCGGTGCAGGTGCAGATCAACACCAGCGTGCCGGCGCTCAGCCCGCAGGAAGCCGAACAGCAGGTCACCCTCCCGGTCGAACTCGCCATCAGCGGGTTGCCGGGACTGACCAATGTCCGCTCCATCTCCAAGTTCGGCCTCTCCCAGGTCGTGGCCACCTTTGACGACGCCACGAACATCTTCCGCGCCCGGCAGCTCGTCACGGAACGGCTGCAGACCGTGGAGCTGCCCGCGGGCATCGAACGGCCGCAGCTCGGCCCGATTGCCACGGGCCTGGGCGAGATCTTCCACTACGCGGTCCGCTCCACCGACCCGAAGCGCACGCTCACCGAGTTGCGCGAGTGGCAGGACTGGGTCATCAAGCCGCAGCTCCGCAAGGTGCCCGGCGTGGCCGAGATCAACAACTGGGGCGGGTTCGAGAAACAGTACCATGTCGTGACCGAGCCGGAGCGGCTGGTGAAATACGGCCTGACCCTCGAGCAGCTCTTCGAGGCGTTGGAGTCCAACAACCAGAACGTCGGCGGCGGCCTGATCACGCGCAGCGGCGAATCGCTGATGGTCCAGGGCATCGGGCTCGCGACCAACCCCGAGGAAATCGGCAACATCGTCATCGCCGCCCACAACGGCATCCCGGTGCGCGTGCGCGACGTCGCCACGGTGCGGGTGGACCACGAAATCCGCCGCGGCGCGGTGACCGGCGCGGGCCGGGGCGAGATCGTGCTGGGGCTCGGCTTCATGCTGATGGGCGAGAACAGCCATGTCGTGACGCGCGCGCTGAAGCAGGCGCTCGCCGACGTGCAGAAGACGCTGCCGAAGGACATCGTCGTCGAGGTGCTGTACGACCGCACGGAGCTGGTGGACAACGTGATCCGCACGGTCGAGGAAAACCTGCTGGCCGGGGCGTTGCTGGTGGTGGTGGTCCTCTTTGCGTTCCTCGGCAACCTGCGTGCCGGGTTGGTCGTCGCGGCGGCCATTCCCCTCTCGATGCTCGTCGCGGGGCACGGGATGCAGCAGGCGGGCATCGCCGCCAGCCTGTTGAGCCTGGGCGCGATTGACTTCGGCATCATCGTGGACGGCGCGGTGGTGATGGTGGAGAACGCGATGCGGTGCATCGCCGAGCGGCAGCGCCAGCTCGGCCGCGCCCTGACCGAACCGGAGCGGCGGGAAACGCTGGCCCGCGCCCCACTGGACGTGGCCCGGCCCGTCGCGTTCGGCGTCGGCATCATCCTCATCGTGTTCCTGCCGGTCCTCACCCTCCAGGGCATCGAGGGGAAACTGTTCCGCCCGATGGCGCTGACCATGATCTTCGCGCTGGCCGGCTCCCTCCTCATTTCCCTGACGCTGATTCCCGTCCTGGCGAGCCTCGTCCTGCCAAAACAGGTCAAGGAGAAGGACCCCTGGCTGGTCCGGCTGGTCCACTGGGGCTACGAGCCCCTGCTGGACCAAGCGCTGCGCTTCCGCAAGACGGTGTTCGTCGGGGCGACCGCCCTGCTGGCCACCACGCTCCTGCTGGTCCTGCGCATGGGAAGCGAGTTCCTCCCGAAGCTGGGCGAAGGCGCCATCGTGGGCACCACCGTCCGCGTGGCGGGCGTCTCGGTCGAGGAGGCGGTGAACGTCAACGACCTCATCGAGAAACGGCTGCTGGCCGAGTTCAAGGACGAGATCGAGAACATCTGGACGCGGCTCGGCACCGCCGAGGTCGCCACCGACCCGATGGGCATCGAGCTGTCGGACTTCTTCCTGGCGCTGAAGCCGCGCGCGCAATGGACGAAGGCGCACACGCAGGCCGAACTCGTGGAGGCCATGCAGAAACTGTTCACCCGGATTCCCGGCCTGCGCGTGGCCTTCAGCCAGCCGATCGAGATGCGCATGAACGAGATGATCGCCGGCGTCCGCGGCGATGTGGCGATCAAAATCTACGGCGACGACCTGGACACGCTGTTGAAGCTCTCGGACGATGTGCAGAAAGTGCTCGGCGAGATTCGCGGCCGGGGCGAGGTCACGGGCGAACAGCTCACGGGCCAGCCGGTCCTGCAGGTGAAGGTGGACCCGCAGGCCATCGCCCGTTTCGGCGTGCCGACGCGCAACGTCCTCCACGTCATCGAAGCCGTGGGCACGAAGCGGGTGGGCGAAATCCGCGAGGGGCAGCGGCGTTTCCCGCTGGTGGTGCGGCTGCCGGACCGCCAGCGCAACGATCCCGACGCGCTCGCCGCCACGCTCATCCCCACCGCCACCGGGTCGGTGCTGCCGCTCAACCGTGTCGCGAAGGTGGTCGAGACCGAGGGGCCGGCGACGATCAACCGCGAATGGGGCAAGCGGCGCATCACGGTGCAGTGCAACGTCCGCGGGCGGGACGTGGCCACGTTCGTGGACGAGGCCCGGAAGAAGATTGGGAAGAGCGTCAAATTGCCCGAGGGCTACAGCATCGAGTGGGGCGGCCAGTTCGAGAACATGCAGCGGGCCAACCGCCGGCTGATGTTCATCGTGCCGGTGGCGCTGGGGCTGATCTTCGTGCTGCTCTACTTCAGCCTCGGCTCGGTGCGGGACGTGCTGATCGTGGCGACGGGCATCCCGCTCGGCGCCGTGGGCGGCGTGGTGGCGCTCTGGCTGCGGGGGCTGCCGTTCACCGTGAGTTCCGGCATCGGGTTCGTCGCACTCAGCGGCGTGGCCATCCTCAACGGTCTCGTGCTGGTGACGTTCATCCGCCAGAAGCTGGAGGCCGGCACGCCGCTCGAACAGGCCGTCCGCGAAGGCTGCCTGACGCGGCTGCGTCCCGTGCTGATGACCGCGCTCGTGGCCGCGATGGGGTTCATCCCCATGGCGGTCAACGTGGGCGTGGGCGGCGAGGTGCAGCGTCCGCTGGCGACGGTGGTCATCGGCGGCGTCATCACCAACACCGTGCTGACACTGCTGGTGCTGCCCGTGCTCTACATGATCGCGGGCCGGATGGGCCGGCACGCGCGCTGACCCGCCCCGCCGCGGCGGGTTGCCATTGGCCGGCGGCGTGATAGAGTGGGCTGACCACGGTGACCACCGGGAAAACCCGTGGGTTGATGAATGACGCGGATGGATTCGGACAACCAGGAGACCCAACCCACGCCGAACGTGCCTGACGCTCCCGCGACGCAACGCGGGATCAGCCGGCGGGAGTGGCTTCGCTACGGGCTCACCGGGGCGGCGTGCGTGGCGGGCGGGTACGCGGCGGTCGGTTATCTGGTGGACGCGGTGCGCGAGCTGACCGCGGAGGGCGTGTTCAAAGGCGACGCGCCGAGCGACGCGGTGTGGGACCTCTGGCGGCAGCGCGGCTGGACACACGAGGGCTATCACTACCTCAAGCTCGGCCGGAACGTGCAGTGCAAGGTCTGTCCCAACAACTGCCTGATGGAGCCGGGCGACCGCAGCCATTGCCGCAACAAGATCAACCGCGACGGCACGCTCTACACGCTGGCGTTCGCCAACCCCTGCGCGTTTCACGTGGACCCGGTCGAGAAGAAGCCGCTGTTCCATTTCTTGCCGAGCACGCACATCTATTCGCTGGCCACGTCGGGGTGCGGCTTCCGCTGCCTTAACTGCCAGAACTGGGAGATTTCGCAGCGGAAGCCGGAGGAGACCAAGGACCCGCGCGGCCCGGAGCTGCGGCTGCGGCCACCGGTGGGGGCCATCACCGCGCAGGACGTGGCGCGGCTGAGCCTGTTCCCGGAGGACGTGGTGGCGCTGGCCGAGTGGACGAAGAGCGCGTCCATCTCCTACACCTACTCCGAGCCGACGGCGTATTACGAGTACACGTACGCCACGTGCGTGGCGGCCCGCGAACGGAAAATGCGGAACATCCTGGTCACCTGCGGGTCGATGGAGGAGCCGCCGATGCGCGACCTCGGCCGGTATCTCGACGCGGCGCACGTGGACCTGAAGGGCTTCGACGAGGCGATCTACCGGAAGCTCAACACCGGCAAACTCCAGCCCGTGCTCAAGACGCTCACCACGCTCAAGGAGATGGGCATCTGGTTTGAGATCATCAACCTCGTCGTCCCGACCTACACGGACAAGCCGGACATGATCCGCCGGATGTGCGACTGGCTCGTCGCCCACATCGGCCCCGATCATCCGATTCATTTCTCGCGTTTTCATCCGCAACACAAACTCCAGACCCTGCCGCCGACGCCGGTGGAGATCCTGCTGGAGGCACAATCCATCGCGCGCACGGCCGGCCTGCGTTACGCCTACGTCGGCAACGTCCCCGGCCTGCCCGATGCGGAGACGACGTTCTGCCCGAACTGCAAACGCGCGATCATCGTCCGCGATGTGTTTGCCATCACCGGCGCGGCGCTCGACGCGGGCGGCAAGTGCAAGTTCTGCCAGACGCAGATCGCCGGCGTCTGGTCGTAAAGGCGAATGGCACGGATGGGGAGGGAGATTAGCCGCGAATGGCGCGAAGGGACGCGAATGGGGAGGACAGGATGAACAGGATTTGCAGGATTGCCGGAGGCCGGCCATCCGGGCCGGGTTCCCCTTTCCCATCCTGAACATCCTGTTCATCCTGTCAAAAAGCCCCTGCGGCGTCTTCGCTGTCGTTTCCAAATCCGTGGAATCCATGGCGACTATCCTCCCTACCTCCAAGGCACATCCGGCTCCACGCGGCGACGAGCGAACAGGGCGTGCCGTTCCGCACGGTCATGCTCAATCATCATCATGATCTCCAACTCCCGGTCCATCGCCGACGGCACGGGTTTTGGCATCGGCACCACGCTTTTTTCGTTCATACCTTGATTAACCTTTATGGGCGTTGATTCA
>CAZAAF010000402.1:0-4912 GCA_964482575.1 uncultured Verrucomicrobiota bacterium
TCCGCACGGGCGCTTGGCGCTGGTGACGGGATTGTCCGGGAGGCGCTTCATTCCCGGTGGAATCTCCTTGTGGGCCTTCTTCAAATCCGCAAGGGCCTTGGTGTAGCGCTCCAGCGTCTGGGGAAAATTCTTGATCGCCTCGGCATGACGCGTGAAGACGTCCGGAAACTCCTTTTCCAGCACGGCGCGCCGCGTCCACGCCTCGGCGGGGGTGCCGCCGACATTGGAACTGATGAGCCCCACAGGGACCTTCAACGATTCCTGCAGGTGTTTGCCGAAAAAGTAACCGACCGCGCTGAAGCTTGGCAGCGTGTCCGGCGCGCATTCCTGCCACGCCACCGGGGGATTGGCCGTGGGCAGTTCCGTCTGCGGCTCGTCCTTGCCGCCGCGCGGGATGGTGATCAGACGGATCATCGGATTTCTGCACTCCGCGATCACCTTCTCCGCACCGACGCTGTTCTTGACGTCAAACTGCATGTTGGACTGGCCGCTGCAAATCCAGACCTCGCCCACGAGGACGTTTTTCAGCTCGATGCAGTTCTTCCCGCAGATGGTCATCGGGAACGGACCACCCGCCTTGAGCGGCTTCAGCCAGACCATCCACTTGCCGCCCTTGGCGACCGTGGCGACCTCCTGCCCACAGAACTTGACCGTCACCTTCTCGCCTTCGTCGGCCGTGCCCCAGACCGGCACTTTGCGGCCCTGCTGCAGCACGGCGTTGTCGGTGAACATCCCATTCGGCTTGACCGCGGCAAACGCTGTGGTGGCCAGCATCAGCACGAGGGTGGAAACGGCAATCAGACAGGGTCGATGGATTCGCGACATGGTCATCTCCGGGGTTGGATTCTCTGTATGCAAAATCAGGCGTGCGTTTTACCGCCTTCCACGGCGATAGCAAGCGGATTTCGCGAGCGGCGTCTTGAAAGTTCCCGGTCCCCATGCATTCGCGGCTTGGAAGCGCACCGCCGGCCATGTAGATTTCATCATCATCATGAACCGAGCGAAAACGGCCATCGGGATCGGCAGTTATCTCATCGAACAGCTTGATCGGCGCGGGGTGCGCCATGTCTTCGGCGTGCCGGGCGATTATGTGCTGAACTTCTACGACATGCTCCAGCATAGCCGGCTGCGCATCGTCAACACCTGCGACGAACAGGGCGCCGGTTTCGCCGCCGATGCGTATGCGCGGCTCCACGGCCTCGGCGCGGTCTGCGTCACCTATTGCGTGGGCGGGCTGAAGGTCGTCAATTCCACGGCGGGGTCGTTTGCCGAAAAATCGCCCGTGGTAATCATCAGCGGCGCGCCGGGCATGAAGGAGCGGGCGAAGAATCCCCTGCTCCATCACAAGGTGCGCGATTTCGATACGCAGAAGAAGGTGTTCGACCAGATCACCGTCGCCTCCACCGTGTTGAGCGATCCGCAGACGGCGTTCCAGGAAATCGATCGCGTGCTGAATGCCGCGGAACGCTACAAACGGCCGGTCTATATCGAACTGCCGCGCGACATGGTGAACGTGCCGGGTATTCCCCACCACACGCCGCTCGAACTCCACGAGCCGAGCGACCGGCGCTCCCTCCGGGCCGCGCTGGAGGAAGCCGTCTCCATGATCAACGCGGCGAAGAAGCCCGTGATCCTGGCCGATGTGGAACTGCATCGCTTCGGTCTGCACGAGGAGGTGGTCCGCCTGGCGCGCAAGTCCAACATCCCCGTCGCCGCGACCATTCTGGGCAAGTCCGTCGTGGGCGAGCATCATCCGTTTTACATCGGCGTCTATGAGGGCGCGATGGGCCGCGAGGAGGTGCGCGCCTATGTCGAGACCAGCGACTGCGTCATCATGCTCGGCGCGTTCATGACGGACGTCAACCTGGGCATCTACACGGCACGGCTCGATCCCGCCCGTTCCATCTATGCCACGAGCGAGAAGATCGCCGTGCGCTACCACACCTACGAGGATGTGCGGTTCGAGGACTTCCTGCGCGGATTGGTGCGCGCCCGGTTTGTCCGCCGGTCCCTCCGCGGCATTCCCCCCCCGCAAAAGCCCGCCCCGTTCGTCCCGACGCACAGCAAGCTGACCGTCCAGCGGCTCTTCCAACGGATCAACACGCACTTGAACGAGAACACCGTCGTGATCGCCGATCCCGGCGATGCCCTGTTCGGTGCGGCGGACCTGTATATCCATCACACCACCGAATTCATCGGCACGGCGTACTACACTTCACTGGGCTTCGCCGTCCCGGGGGCCATCGGGGCCCAACTGGCCAATCGCAAGCTGCGCCCGCTGGTGCTGGTCGGCGACGGTGCCTTTCAGATGACCGGTACCGAATTGTCCACCGCGGTCCGTTTCGGCCTCAACCCAATCGTGGTGGTGCTCAATAATTTCGGCTACGGCACCGAGCGGCCGATGAAGGACGGTCCGTTCAATGATCTCCTGTCGTGGAATTACAACCGGCTGCCCGAGTTCCTCGGCGCCGGCCGCGGTTTCCTGGCCCGGACCGAGGAGGAACTCGACCGCGCCCTGACCGAGGCCGAGCGGAACACGGCCAGTTTCAGCATCATCGAGGCGCGGCTGGATCCGTTCGACCACTCGCCCGCCCTGCGCCGCCTCACGTCGCGGATGGCCCGGCGGATCAAAGGCCGCCAGGGTTGACGGAATTTCCTGGCGACCCATAATTCCGATTGAAACGCGCCGCGCGGCGCGCAATATTAGCCTCATCAGGACAAAACATGCGCATCTTCGAACCCCATATTAAATGTTATTCAAGCACTACGCACCATTACGAAAAAATGGCGATAGCCGGCATTGAGGCGATCGTCGAACCGGCGTTCTGGCTCGGCGGCGCGCGCACCTCTGTCGGCACGTTCGTGGACTATTTCGAACACCTGCTCGGATTCGAACGCGAACGCGCGGCCAACTACGGAATCGACTACTTCGTCACGCTCTCGGTGAACCCCCGCGAGGCCAACACGCGCCCCATGGCCGACCAGGTCGTCGAATTGTTGCCACAATATCTCCAGCGCGACGGCGTTGTCGGTCTGGGCGAAGTCGGCTTTGACCGTGCCACGCCCGATGAGGAGGAAATCCTCCGCCGGCAACTCCGCATCGCCCGCAAGCTGGCCTGCCCCATCGTCGTCCACAGCCCGCACCAGCACAAGAAGGTCGGCATCCAACGGATACTCGCCATCCTCGACGAGGAAAAAATCGAGCCCGGCCTCGTGGACCTCGACCACAATACCGAGGAAACCATGCCGCTCTACGCCAAACACCCCGGGATGTGGCGCGGCCTCACGGTCTATCCCCTCACCAAGCTCTCCGTCGAACGCGCCGCCAACATCGTCCAGCAATACGGCGTGGACCACCTCCTCATCAATTCCTCCGCCGACTGGGGCGTCTCCGACCCGTTGAGCGTCCCGCGCGTCGCCCTCGAACTGGAGCGCCGCGGGGTCACGCGCGACCAGATCGAACAGCTCGTCTTCCGCAACCCGATCGAGTTCTACAAACAGTCGCCGAAGTTCACATTCAAGGCGTAGCCCCATGCGTCTTTTCCTGGTGAGTCTGTGCGTCCTGGTGCTGCACGTGGCCGCGGGGCGCGCAGAATCCCTGGTGGACATGGCCCGGCTGCAAATTGGCAAGACCACGTTACGATACAGCTTATCGAAAGATCGCCTATCCCAGCGGGGATGTGCCGATGACGACCGGCGTCTGTTCGGATGTCGTGGTGCGCGCCTTTCGCGGGCTCGGTATCGACCTCCAGAAGCGGGTTCATGAGGACATGGAAACGGCGTTCGACCAGTATCCGCACAAATGGGGACTGAAGCGGCCCGACTCCAACATCGATCACCGGCGCGTCTGAACCTGATGACCTGGTTTCAGAGGCAAGGATGGTCCGTCTCGGCCAACAAGAAGGCCGATTTCCCGCCCGGCGACATCGCTGCGTGGCACCTCGGCTCGGGACTCACGCACATCGGCATCGTCTCCGACCGCCGGGCCCGGGACGGAACCCCGCTGGTCATCCACAACATCGGCCAGGGTGTCCGGGAAGAGGACATTCTGTTTTCGGCGGAGATCATCGGCCATTACCGGCCACAGTTCATCACCGAGCCAACCACTGGACCCTCCAAGCCTAGTCCAGCCGCAACGCCTTGATGTGCTCCAACACGTCGTCGGCAATCCGCTGATACACGTCCTTCATCGCCGCGCCCCCCTGGGCCCGCGCCTCGGCAAGCACGGCGTCATAACGCACGGGTTTGCCAAACGCGATGTCCACCTGTCCCCGGCGCGGCAATTTCTGGTTGCGCGGCCAGACTTCGTAAGCGCCGAACATGCGCACCGGCACCACCGGCACACCGGCCTTGGCCACCAGCAGGCCTACGCCCGGCCGGGCCTTCTGGAAATGACCGTCCGGCGAGCGCGTGCCCTCCGGAAAAATCGTCACCGCATAGCCGCGCTTCAACCGGTCCATGATCGCCTTGAGTCCAGCGATGTCGGGCTTGCCGCTCAGGTCCACCGGGACCGCGTTCCAACTGCGCATCAGGGCCCCCCGGAACCGGCTCGTGAACAGCGTCTTGCGCGCCAGAAAGCAGGCCTCGCGCGGGCAGGCCCCGCCAACAGCGTGCGGATCGAGGAAGCTGACATGGTTGCACGCGAGCAGCACACCGCCACCCGCCGGGATGTTCTCCACGCCATGAATACGGAAATTGAACAGACACTGGTAGAGCAGCCGGGTCCCGGTATGGGCCAGCCAGTACCAGAAACGCATTCGCGGTGCCGGCGGCGGATCAACGACTGGAACGGGCGTGGTCATAAACCGCGTCGCTTCAGTTCGGCCAACGCCGCCGCCGCCGTCTGCTGCGGCGTGTTCTGGCTCGTGTTCACCACAAACGCCCCGGCCGCCACCACGAGCGGCGACACCGT
>CAZAAF010000403.1:0-4910 GCA_964482575.1 uncultured Verrucomicrobiota bacterium
CGCGCCGCAACCGGGATAGAGCGCGAGGCCCGCGGCGAACGCGCCGCCGCGCGCCGCCTCGCGCGCCGGGTCGGAGATGCCGGAGACGTAGTCGAAGTCGAACTTCTCCGCCGTGCGCATCTGTCCCTCGACCATGACACGGAAATCCCGCGCGTAGTTGCCATAAGGCGCGCCGATCTGGTCGCCGGCGAACATCATGGTGATGGGCATCAACGCCAGCCGGTCCACGGGCCGGCCTTCCAGGAGAGAGAGCACACGTTCGCGACCATTCATGACGGCACCTTAACCTGAAGACGGGGGTGGATTCCAAGCCCGAATCGTTCAAGCCTGCAAATACTGCGCCGGGAACTTCCACGGCGCGCGGTATTCCGGAATCGCCATGCGGGCGGCCTGCTCGTCGCCGACGATCCGCAGCGTCTCGGGATTGAACTTGATGCTGCGGCCGAGCTTTAGCGACAGCAGGCTCAGCACCACGGCGATGTCGAGGCGGGAGTGGTACTCCACGTTGCAGCTCGGTTGCTGGCGCGACTTGATGCAGTCCACCCACTCGATCTCATGGCCGGGCGACGGCGGGATCTTGTTCTCCACCGGTTTGAGTTCGCCGCAGTTGAACAGGAGCCGCGCCGAATAATCCTTGGCCCGTTTGCGCGCCAGCACCTCGGGTTTGACCAGGCTGTCCATCGCCTTGCCTTCCGGGACGATCCGGTGCTCGCCGTAGTTGGACCACATCGTGCCGTTGACGCCGTGGAAATAGATGCCGAGCCGGCGCTGCGGCTGGGGAACGCCGTGGAGGTCGAAACCGTAGCTGTTGGTCAGCGACGACATCCACGTCAGGGTCGTCTCCGGATAGCGCCAGAGGACCTCGTGGTGATCGTAGGCATCGCCGTCATCCTTGACGACGTAGCGCCCGCCGACGGAGGTGACCTCGGTCGGGTACTTCAGGTCGAGTGCCCAGATCGGCAGGTCGATGATGTGCGCCGCCATGTTGGGCGTCCAGCCGCCGCTGTAGTTGAACCACGAGCCGTGGTTGTACGAACCGGAGAAGAGGATGGAGTTGAACGGGATCAACGGGGCCGGGCCGCACCACAAATCCCAGTCGAGGCCTTCCGGGGTTTTCGTGTCCGGCGGCTGGCAGCCGACGCCCTGTTCGCCCTGGTTCATGACATTGAACGTGCGCGCCACGCCGACCTTGCCCAGATACCCGGCCTGGATCATCTCGACGACGCGCCGGTAGTTCTCGCTGGCGTGAATCTGCGTCCCGATCTGGACGATGCGGTTGTGCTTCTTGATGGCGTTCTTGACCGCGAGGCTCTCGCCGAGGTGGAGCGTCATCGGCTTTTGCTGGTAGATGTCCTTGCCGGCCTCGCAGGCCATGATGCAGATGAGCGTGTGCCAGTGGGGCGGGGTGGCATTGATGACGGCGTCGATTTCCTTCGAGGCGATCACCTCGCGGAAATCCGCGTAAGGCTTGCAGGTCGGCTTGTATTCCTCGCAGACGGATTCGCGCCGCTGCTTGTAAACATCGCACGCGCCGACGATGACGACGTCGGGATGCTTGGAGACATTCTTGAGGTTGCCGCGGCCCATGCCGTTGCAGCCGATGAGGGCCACCTGGATCTTGCCGTTCGCGCCCGGCTGGCCGTCCGCGCCAAACGCGCCCGAGGGCAGGATGTTCGGCGCGAGGAGGCCGACGGCGCCGAGGCGCGCGGATTTGCCAAAGAAGTCGCGGCGGGTGAGTGGGCTGGAATTGTTCATGGGAGGAGTCTCCGTTTTTGGTTTGACGGTTTCGGACGGTTGCATGGGCTACGGGTCCGGCGCGCACTCTACCGCGGCGGGCGTGTCGCGCCCAGCCGAAAAACAAGTGCGGAACCGGCTACACTTTCAAAAAGATCTTCTTCTTGTACAGGAAATACAAAAACACCCAGACGACGGCCATGTACGCCATCGCATCCACGACGGCCGCGCCGTCCTTCGGGAACAGCTTGATCAGGCCGCCGAAAAGCGTGTCCACCGGCCGGTGGAAATCGATCAGCTTGGGCGCCAGGTAAATCGTGATCGAATTCATGCCGATGACCACGAAGAAAAAGTCCCAGCCCTGGACTCCCCAGACGTCAATGATCAGGTAGAACAGGGCGAACAGGACGAGGCTCAATCCGCCCACGAAGCAGACGAAGGAACTGGTCCAGAGGTTCTTGTTGATCGGGAAGGCGAGGTCCCAGAGCAGACCGAGCAGGATCATGCCCGCCGCCGCCGCCACGAGACAGCCGACCTTGGCGAGCGGCTTGTGGTCCAGCCAGCTCGACCGGATGAACTCGCCCGTGAACATGCCCAGCATCGCAGTGGCGATGGCGGGCAGGGTGCTCAGGATGCCCTCGGGATCGTGGATTTTCTTGTACAGCCGGCCCGGCAGCAACAACCGGTCAATGTAACCGGCCAGGCTTCCATCCATGGAATAGGGATCTTTGGAGCCCAAATCGGGCGCGGGAAACGCCCACAGCAACAGCCAGTAGCCGATCAGGATGCCCCAGAAAAGGACCACCCGGGATTTCCAGCCGGCGTTCATGAACAGCAGCGCCGCGAACATCCATGCCAGGACGATGTGTCCCAGCACGCTTCCAAACCGCATGTTGGCGACGTCGAACCGGATTCCGTTGCTGTTGAAGATGCCCAGCAACACCAGCACCACGCCCCGCAGGAGGACGTGTTTGTACATCCTGCTCCGGCCTTCCGGGGTCTGGCAACGCTTGGCCATGGAGAAGGGGAACGAGATTCCCGCGATGAACAGGAAGAGCGGGAAAATCATGTCCTCGAAGTGAAACCCGTGCCACGGCACATGCTTCAACTGGTCCGCCCACCATTGCAGGAGGGGCCAGCCGGTCAGGACGGCGAGAGCGGTGAAAATCTTCCCTCCACCGACAATCCAGAACATGTCGAACCCGCGCAACGCATCCAATGAACGCAGGCGTTTGACTTCCGTGGCGGTGGTCATGGTTTCCCTGGCTGAGATTGCCGGGCAGTCTGCACGACTTGCCCCCCGGGCACAAGCGGCGAAACCGGGATGACCCAAAGGTGGGAGTCCGTCGCGGAGGCGCACGCGCCCGCTACTTTTTCAGGTGCCGGTCGAAGAAGTCCGCGGCTTTCTTGTACAACGTCTGCAAGTCCGGTTCGGCGCGCGGCCGGCCCAACGGCGCGGTCATGCCGTGACCGCCGCCGCGCACGCGGACGAACTCGACGGGCACGCCGGCGGTGCGCAACGCCGCTTCCATCCGTTCCGATTGCCCGATGGGAACCACGTCGTCCTTGTCCCCGTGCACGAGGAGGAAAGGGGGACAGGACGGCGTGATGTGCAGGAGCGGGCTGATCTGGCGCCAGGCGTCGGGTTTGGCCGTGATGGGCCCGCCGCAGACCTTGGTGCAAAGCTGGCGCATCAGGTCGTTGCAGGTCCGGTCGTCGGTAAGGTCGAAGGCCCCGCAATAGCACGCCACGGCCCGGACACGGCTGCTGACGCCTTCGTGGCCGCCGTGGCCCTCGAGGTCCTTCGCGTCGCCCCGCACGCCGAGACACGCCGCCAGGTGCGCGCCGGCGCTCATGCCCCAGACGCCGATGCGGTCCGGGTCCACGTGATATTTCGCGGCGTTGGCGCGCAGCCAGCGCACGCCGAGCTTGCAGTCCTCGAGTTGCGCGGGCCACGGGGCCTCGCCGCTCAGCCGGTACTCGAGGCTCGCGGTGAAGTAACCGAACAACGCCAGCGCCGCCGCGCCATTCTGTTGGTGCGTGCCTTCCTGCCAGCCGCCCCCGTGAATCCAGAGAATCGCAGGCATTGGCGTTTGGGTGGGTTGTTTGGGCCGGGCGATGTCCGCGTGCAACACCCGTCCGCCGCCCCGGCCGATCTCGACGTCGTGGACGATGTCCACCTGCGTCGCAAGTCGAGCCATGTCGCGGGATTGGCCGGACAACAGCACCAGGCCTAGCACGACGGCCAGCAACACAAGAACGATCACAGGACGTGCCATACGGTTCATGAGTTCAGGAAACCTCGACTTCAGAATACCCTCTCGAGGGCGGAAAGGTTACAGCGGAGACGCCCGGGAGGGACTTTCGGCCGGAGAGGCTGCCTTCACCGCGGGGCCTAGCGGAAATGGGGATACAGATTGGAGGCGGCCATCGCCTGCACGAGTTTGGCGCCGAGCAGGACGCCCGCGGCCAGCAGGAAGGCGCCGGACACGCGCGTCAGCATGTGCAGCGTGCGCGGCGACACGCGATGATGGCCTCGCGAAGTGGCCCACGCCAGCGTCAGGAACCAGAGCGTCCCGCCGCCGATCATGCCACCAACCATGGCAAACTGGCTGCATCCGGGGCGCACCCACCCGTGCTCGAACAGCACCGCCGCCAGCATGCCCCAGATCAGGAGGATGAACGGATTGCCGAGTGTCATGCCGAAACCGAGCCAGTAGCCGCGATGCAGGTGCAGTTTCTCCTCCAGCTTGTGCTCCACCAGCAACGCCGCGTTGTCGCCAAACTGTTTCTGCATCAGCAGGTACTTGAAGCCCAGCACCGTGACCACCAGAAAACTGACCAGCACCATCACGGCATGCACGGTGGGCAGCGACAGCACGGATTGGAAGCCGGCCAGGGCCAGCCCACAATAGATGGCTTCCGCCGTGACCGCGCCCACGCCGATCAGGAACGGCCGCAGGAATCCCCGGGCCAGCGCCTCGTTCATGACGGTGATGTTCACCGGCCCGACCGGGATGGAGACCAGGTAGCCGCAGATGAGGCCGGCCAGCGCGGGCGTGATGTAATCGGCAGCGGGTATCACGAGACTTCGGATTCGTCGTCTTCGATTTCGATTTCCTTGCGCAGCCGTTTGGACACCCACGGCCGCCCCAGACCGTAAATCAGGTAGCACC
>CAZAAF010000404.1:0-4907 GCA_964482575.1 uncultured Verrucomicrobiota bacterium
TTCCAGCTCCCCGATACGCGCGCTGAGCGACTGGCGTTGCTGCTGCTGCTCGGTGAGGAGACGTTGAAGTTCGTCGCGGCGGACCGAACAGGTCGCAACGGCCTGCTCCGCCTCGGTGATCTCCTGGCGCAGGCGGGCGATGCGGTCGGTGTAGCTGGCGCGGTCGCGCTGCCGGGTCTCAATCAACTCCCTGAATTCGGCCAGGCGCGCCTCGAGCGGCGCCTTGCCGGCGGCGGCGTTGTTGTATCGCTGCTGCTCAGTGGCCTGCGCAATCTTCGCCTCGGTCAGCACGTCCAGCCGATGCTGGCGTTCGGTCTGCAACTGGGCGGTTCGTTGCCGCTCGGCGCCAAGCTGGCGGCGCAAGTCGTTCTCGCCTTGCTCGATGCCGGCCAGCTCCTGTTGAATCTGGGACTTCCGCTCGGCGTCACCGGTGCCCTGATGCGAGAGCTGCTCCAGTTCCCATGTGACGGTCTCGACCTTGTGGCCGAGTTCGACCAGTTCCTTGTCCACAGACGCCAGCTCGCCCTCCTGCGTGGCGATCTGGAGTTCGGCGGAATGGACAAGCGCGCGCGTGGCGGCCAGTTTCTCTTCAAGGCGCACAGCCTCATTGACACAGGCCTGCTGGCGCGCTTCGGTTTGTGTGGCCTGGCTCTGCAGCCGTTCGAGCATCGCCTTCAACTCGGCGATCTGGCTCTTGCGCGTGAGGATGCCTGCGGCCACGCCGGCGCCACCGCTGAGAATACCGTGGCGGTTGACATATTCGCCGCGCGGCGTCACGGCCTCGATCCCATTGCTGCGGCTGACGATTTGCAGCGCGGTCTGGAGATCCGGCGCAATGACCACGGAGGCCAGCAAGGAGCGCACCAACGGCTTCAGCGACTCCTCGCAACGGACGTGGTCGATGGCAAAGCCCACCACGCCCTCGAGCAGCATGTCGAGCGACGGCGCCACCACGCGGGGCAAATCCAGTGGCGCCAGCGCGGCACGGCCCAGGTGGCGTTCGTGCAACGCGGCCAGGATTTTCTCCGCACTGGCCGTGTCGCGCACCACGACGGCCTGAAGATAACTGCCCAGCGCGGCTTCCACCGCGGGCGCAAATGCCGGGTCCACCTCGATGCACTGGGCGAGCGCATTGAGCAACGCGTCCGCCGGCACCTCGGCGCCGTGCGTGTGACGGAGCACCGCCAGCGCGCCGGAGGAATACCCCTCATAATCGCGTTCCAACTGGTTCAGCAGCTCGAGCTTCGACGTCACCTCGGCGATGGACCTCAGTTCGGCACTCGCCGCCGCAGACAACTGCTTGGTTTCGCTGTTGGCCTGCGCCAACGCCTGCTGGAATTGGGTGATCTCCTCCTGCAATTTGGCGATGTTGGCACGACGGGCGGCCAGTTCCTGCTCGCCTGTTTCGCGCGTCGCCTGAATACGCTGCTGACGCTGCTGCAACTCGGCTTTTTCAGTGCCGAGACGCTCCAGACGCAGGCCGCTGTTGCGCTGCTGGATATCGATCGAAGCCAGTTCGCTGCGAAGCCGCGCCGCGTTGCTCGCCTGCTCGATGATGGCGGCATCGGTCTGGGCGACATTCTTGTCCGCGTCGACCAATTGCTGGTCCAGAACCGTGACGGCATCCTGCTCGGACTTGAGCGCGGCATTCTTCTCGGCAACCACTGCCTCCATCGCCTTCAACTGCTCTTCCAGCGCGGTCAACGCCGCCTGCTGCTCCGTCGCGCGTTGTTCGGCGACGCCAATATCCACACTATGCCGCTGGATGAGCGCATCAAATTCCACAATCCGTTCGTTGTTGAACTGGACGCGGCTCTGGTTGTGCTCAATCTCGCTGCGATTTTCCTGCTGCTGCAACGCGGTCTGCGCGACCTCCTGATCGATCTTCTCCTGCGTCTGACGCTGGCTGGCAACGGCGGCTTCGCTTTGTTCGACGGCACTTGTGGCGGCCGCGATGGCTTCCTCCAACGCGGTCGTCTTCGACTGAAGCGCGGTGACCGCCGTCTCCAACTCGTCCAGCCGGTGCCGGCTCAGGCGACAGTCGAGGGACCGAAGCTGGTCGTGAAGTTCCTTGTAACGGCGCGCCTTGCCCGCCTGGCGCTGGAGAGACCCGATCTGCCGTTTGACCTCGCGGATAATGTCGGTAACGCGAACCAGGTTGGTCTCGGTGTACTCGAGCTTGCGGAGCGCCTCTTTTTTCTGCGTCTTGAATTTCGTGATGCCGGCGGCTTCCTCGAAAATGGCGCGGCGATCCTCGGGATGCGAACTGAGAATCTGGTCAATACGGCCCTGCTCCATCATCGAGTAGGCCGCGCGACCAATACCGGTGTCCATGAAGAGCTGTTGCACGTCGCGGAGACGGACCGGGGTCTGATTGATGAAATAGTTGCCTTCGCCGTTGCGGAACACGCGGCGGGTGATTTTCACCTCGCCGTAATCGAGTTGCACGCCAGCCACCGGCGACAATTCGCCCGCCTTGATATCGGCGATGGTAATGCTGACCTCGGCCATGCCGATGGGCTTACGGCCATCGGTGCCGTTGAAGATCACGTCGGCCATCTCGCCGCCGCGCAACGCCTTGGCACTTTGCTCGCCCAACGCCCAGCGGAGCGAGTCGGAAACATTGGATTTGCCGCAGCCGTTAGGGCCGACAATGGCAGTGACACCGGGAAGAAAATCGAGGCGGGTCTTCTCCGCAAACGACTTAAAACCCACAATTTCAAGACATTTGAGATACATGAACCAAGAACTTGTGAATAACTTGGGGACAAGATGCCAAAGCCCTTGTGGAGTGTAAAGTAAAAACACTATTACCGGTGGTTATCCCACGGAAAACCACAAAATATGGGGTTTTGAACACTTCCCAAAAGTTGGTAAAATTCCGGTCAATAAGGTGTGCCAACTTGCTTCTATCGGGTTGGTTTGCTAGCGTAAAACCATGAATTTCCTGGTCACCGGTGGCGCTGGGTTTATTGGTTCCCATGTGTCGGAGCGGCTGCTCCGGGACAGCCATCGGGTGGTGATTGTGGACGATTTCAACGACTTCTACGACCCGGCCATCAAACGGCGCAACATGGCGCGGATTCAAGCACTTGGCCCCGTTCAGTTACACCAAGCAGATATCGTGGACAAGGCAGCCATGGATCGGTTTTTTGCCGCTGAAAAGTTTGATGGCATCATCCACCTTGCGGCACGGGCCGGTGTGCGGCCGAGCATCGAGCACCCCCTACTTTACACCCAGACCAACTTTACCGGCACGATGCACCTGCTGGAATGCGCCCGGACGGCAGGCATCCGGAAGTTCGTCTTTGCCTCGTCATCGTCGGTTTACGGAATCAACTCCAAGGTCCCATTCAGCGAAAGCGACCCCATTTTCAAACCGATTTCGCCCTATGCGGCGACCAAACTCGCCGGTGAGGCGTTGTGCCACACCTATCACCATCTTCATGGCATGGACATCACCTGCCTGCGGTTTTTCACCGTCTATGGACCGGCCCAGCGCCCCGACCTGGCGATCCACAAGTTTGCGCGGCTCATCGCCGTCGGCCGCCCCATCCAGATGTTTGGTGACGGCTCGACGCGGCGAGATTACACTTTCATTGAAGACATTGTGGATGGCATCATGGCGTGTGTCCAAGGCAGGTTCGGTTACGAGATTTTCAATCTCGGCAACAGCCAGACGGTCGAGCTCCGCCGGTTGATCGAGTTGATCGAGCATGCACTTGGCAAGAAGGCGATCATTGAGCGCCGTCCGGAACAGCCGGGCGATGTGCCGATCACCTTTGCAGACGTGTCCAAGGCGCGCCGGATGTTGGGCTACGAACCGAAAACAAAAATCGAGCAGGGCATCGGCAAGTTTGTCGAATGGTTTCAACAGGCATCATGAAATACTCAGGCGTCATCCGTCTCCTGCGCGACCTCGTCGCCATCCCGAGTGTCAATCCGCAAGGGGATCCCGGCACCGAACAGACCGGCGAGGAGGAGATCGCGAAGTACATTGCCGCCTTTTTGCGTCGGATGGGTGCCGAGGTGGAACTGCAATATGTCGAACCGCACCGCCCCAACGTGATCGGCCGGATCGCCGCCCGGGGCCGGGCGCGGCGCGCGATTGCACTGGGACCCCACATGGACACGGTCAGTGTGCGCGGCATGACCATTCGGCCGTTCACCCCGGAGATCCGCGGGGGCCGGCTCTACGGACGCGGTTCGTCGGATACCAAGGGCAATGTGGCGGCCTTCCTCTGGGCCATGAAACGGCTGGCGGAATCACGCACCGCCCGCCGCGACTGCGACATTTGCTTCATCGGCCTCATGGGCGAGGAAAGCGGCAACGACGGCGTGAAACACCTGATGCGCCGGGGACGGTCGAAACTGCCCAAGAAGCTCGATTTCGCCATTGTGGGCGAGCCGACATCGATGGACATCGTGAACGCCCACAAGGGCTCGTTGTGGATACGCGTCGCCACCCACGGCCGGTCCTGCCATGGTTCGACGCCAGAGCTCGGCGAGAACGCCATTTACAAAATGGGCCGGGTCGTGGACTGGCTCGGCCATGGGTATACTGCACAACTGACGCGGCGGCATCCGTTGCTGGGCAGGGCGACCCTCAACGTCGGAACCATCCACGGCGGTTCCAAGGTCAATATCGTCCCGGCCCGCTGCGAGATCGAGGTGGATCATCGGACGCTGCCCGGTGAGGACCACACGAAACTCCTGCGGAAACTGCGGGCCCGATTTGCGGGGATTGAAACGGAAGTCCTCAACAGCAACGCCGGCCTGGACACGCCGTCGAATCATCCGGTCCTTGTCCAATTGCGGGCGGCCAGCCGCACCCGATGCGTGGGGGCGCCCTGGTTCTCGGACGGGGCGATTTTCGCGCACCACGGGGTGCCGGCGGTGGCATTCGG
>CAZAAF010000405.1:0-4905 GCA_964482575.1 uncultured Verrucomicrobiota bacterium
GCGGCTGCGGCTGCGCGTGGCCAAGGGCGTGCTCTGGCACGAGGATGCCACGGTCAAACAGGCCGCCCTCGCCGCGGGGTTCGAGGACCCGCATCATTTCGCGCGCGTGTTCCGCCGCATGGAGGGTATCACGCCCACCGGGTTCCGGCAGGCGATCATCGGCATGGACGGCGCGTCCCGCATCCGGCTGGCCCAGGCGGACGCGCTGCAGGTGCGCGGCCCGTTCTTCACCATCGCCCCCCGCTCGCGCTAACCGCGTCCACCCGAAAGAGACTGCCGTCTATTTACGGCGGGCCGGGCCGCGGCGCACACTGCGCTCATGAATCGCAACCTCGCGCGCGCCTCCTCGTGGATCGGACTCCTCTGTTGCCTGGCGGTCTGGATGGCATGCACGTCCCCAAGCCTCGCCGCGGCCGCCGCACGACACCGGGTGGCGATCCTCCAGGACGCCGCGCTGGGCACCGCCGCGGCCACGGTCGCCGCGGCCGCGGACGCGCTGCGGCGCGAGAAGTTCGAGGTCACGTTCCTCTCTGCCGAGGCCGCCTGCGACCCGGCGCAGCTCTCGCCCGAACAACATTTCCTGTACGTCCTTCCAAACGCCACGGCGTATCCCGCCGCGGGCGCCGACGCGCTCGCCCGCTATCTCCAGGGCCGGGGCAGCCTGATGGTGCTCGGCGCGACGCCGTTTGGAAAACCGCTATGGAAACACGACGGCCGCTGGGTGGATGCCGGGTTCGTCCGCGACGCGGTGAAAACAATGAAGCCGACCCGGATGATTTTCGATTTCGACAAGGAAGCGCCGGGCAAGGCCGCCGCGTGGACGCAAAGCGGCGCGCACCGGAAGGGCACGGCCGCCGAAATCGTGCCGGGCGGCGTGGAGGGATCGAAGGGTTGCCTGAAGATTGTCTATGATTACGAGAGCGGCTCCCCGACCGGCTGCGGCGCGGCCGTGAAATCGCAGGCGGGCCCGGCGTCGGGCGGCCTGTTGTGCTTCTGGGTCAAGGGCGACGGACAGACGGCCCGGCTGGCGGTGCGGATCATCGAGGAGACCGAACCGCTCCAGCGCGGCATCGCGGTCGTCTCGATCAACAAGAATTGGACCTATCACGTGCTCCGTGCGGAGGACTTCAACATCCGGGGCCACGCCGACCCGTTCAAGGCGAAGCGCCTTTCGTTTGAGCTGGTGGACCGCAACATCACCCCCTACGTGGCCGACGGCAAACACACCGTCTGGGTTGACCAGGTCGGCACCGCGCCACGCCCCTTCCCCGAGCTGGGCGACATCTCCCGCAATCCGTTCCCGCTCATCGAGACCGTGTCGCCCGGCTTCAAACAATATCCGCTGACCAACCTTGGTTCGCTCCAGGCGGTGCCGACGCAGGCGATCCTCGGGCCCGACGCCGCAAAACTGCCCGAGCCCGCGAGCGCCTCGTCGTGTTACGCGCGGCCCGAAGGCAAGGGATTCGAGCGCGGGTACAAGTGGCGCTGGATTCCGCTGCTGCGCGCCATGGACAAGGCCGGCGTCGAGCGCGGCATGGCGGCGTGGATGCTGCTGCACCAGGCCCCGTTGTCGGAAGGACCGGCGTTTGCGGACGCCGTGCGCCGACTCGTGGGCGCGAACATCCCAAGCCAGCCCGTCGCGGCGGAAGGCTCGGTCTGCGCGGTCTGCGCCATCAGCGACCCCGTGGCGTTGAACGCTCTCCTGCACACCAGCGTCCCCGGCGACATTGCCAAACGGATTGCCGACGGCGTCTTCCTGTCGCACGCCGGCGCGCAGGAGTTCTCGTACTGGCCGGGCGAGAAAGTCCGGCTCGGTGCGGTGGCGGTGAATCGCGGCACCCAGCCGGCGGACGTGCGCGTCCGCATCCGCGTCTGCGCCACAGGCGCGAAGACGGCGGTGTTTGAGAAGGAGTCCGCCCTCGCCGTCAAGCCCGGCGGTTCCGCCACGGCCTCCTTCGAGTGGGCGCCGGGAGCATTCGCCAGCCCGACCTATGTCGTGACGACCGAGTTGCTGCGCGGCGGCAAACCCATTGATGTCATCGCACATGAGATCGGCGTGTTGTCCACCGACAAGGCGGCGCGCGACTCCTTCGTGACGACGCACGACGGTGACTTCTGGCTCCAGGGGAAGAAGTGGCACCCGGTCGGCGTCAATTACTGGCCGCGGTATGCCATCGCGCTCGAGCAGGAGGACTACACGTTCCACTGGCTCACACCCGGGTTTTACAATCCCGAGGAGGTCGAGAACGATCTCCGGCAGTTGGAAACGATGGGCGCGACCTTCGTCGCGATCCGGGCGCATCACCAGAACGACCGCCGGACGGTGCTCGATTTCCTGCGCCGCTGCAGCCACCACGGCTTGCGTGCGTTTCTCTTCGTGCAATCGCACGTCATCACCGACGACCCGCATTATTTCCAGGGGCTGATGATGCCGTACCATTTCCAGCAGAAGGACGTGGCCGACTTCATCCACGCGACGCGACTGGCGGAGAACCCGACGCTGCTGGGCTGGGACCTGATCTGGGAGCCGGCCGGCTGGGTGTTTGGCGGCAAATACAACGCCTTCGGATGGACCGAGACCGAGCCCTACCGCCAGCGGTGGGATGCCGACTGGGCGCGCTGGATCGATGAGCGCTACGGCAGCCTCGCCAACGCCGAGGCGGACTGGGGCATGTCCGCGCCCCGTCTCGACGGCAAGGTCACCTCCCCCAGCGACGCCCAACTCAAGGAGGACGGCTCCTGGCGCGTGATGGTGGCCGCCTACCGGCGGTTCATGGACGACTCGATGAGCCGCCACTGGAACAACGCGCGGCGGTGGGTCCACGAACTCGACCCGAACCATCTGATCAGCTTCCGCCAGGGCAACCTGCCGCCCGCGGACTTCACCCTCACGGCGACGCCGAAGCACGTGGATTTCTTCGCCATGGAAGGTTACGGGTTCGCGCCGCTGACCAAGGGGACCAACGCCGCCGGCTTCGTCAACCGCTACATCCACTTCATCACCAAGGGCAAACCCTACCTCTGGGTCGAGTACGGCGCGGATGCCTGGGACACCGAGACGATGCAGCCCGGCCCGAAACAAACCGAGTACCAGGGCCAGTGTGTGGAATTGATCCACCGCGTCGCGTTCGAGACCGGCGCGAACGGCGTGTCGCCCTGGTGGCTCGCAGGCGGCTACCGCGTCAGCGAAAAGACGGACTATGGCATCCTGAACCCCGACGGCACGCTGCGGCCGAGCGGCGCTTCCCTGCAGCAATATGCCGCGCTCTTCAAGACGTCGCGCCCCTACCCGAAACCGGACGAGTGGTTCACGATGGACCGCGATTTCCACAGCGGCAGCCACTGGCGCATCATCTATAATGAGGGTGCGAAGGCGTACGGGGCCGCCGCCGCCCAGGGCCACCAGCTCGGCATCCGCACGCCCGGCACCGGCACCACCTCCGCCGACACACCGCTCGTGGCCGTCGGCAACACCCCGTACAACGGCCACAACCCGCCCAAGTATCTCGACGCCGAGTTCAACGTGTTCAAGATCAAGGCCGGCGACACGTGGGTCGAGGTCCGCAACGGCGCGCGCATCCGCGTGCCGCGGAACCAACCGGTGCTCGCCACTGCCTCCGTCGGCAACCTGCAGGATGCGACGTGGCTAACGCCTGCAAGTTGCGCCGACAAACCCGGCGCGGTCTGCCTGGCCGCAACCGAGCCTTCGGCGCTGAAGTTCAAACAACCCATTGCCAAAGACACCGAACGGCTGGAGGATGCCGGTTTCGGGGACGCGTTCGTATTGACGAAAGGCGTCGCCGCCGACACCGGGGTCGAGCTGCAAATGACCGCCGACGGGCGCGCCTGGTTTGGCGAGAAACTGCGGTTTACGCTGGAGGTTCAACCATGAATGACTTGAAGGGACAGGTGGCGATCGTGACGGGCGCCTCGCGCGGGCTCGGGCGCGGTATTGCGCTGGTGCTCGCCGAACAAGGCGCGGACGTGGTGGTGAACTACGTCGCCGCCGAGGCGGAAGCGCAGGAGGTCGCGGCGCAGATCACGAAGCTGGGCCGGCGCGCCCTGGTGGTGCAAGCCGACGCGGGCGACGCCGCGGACGTGGACCGCCTGTTCCAGGCGGCGATGGCGCAGTTCGGACGGCTCGACATTCTGGTGAACAACGCCGGCACGTCGCAGGCGAAGGATATTTTCCAAATCGAGGCCGCCGATTGGGACCGGATCATCCGCACCAACCTGACCAGTTGTTTCCACTGCTCGCAGGCGGCGATGAAGATCATGGCGCGCCAAAAATCCGGTCGGATCATCAACATCAGTTCCGTGGTGGGCCATCAGGGCGCGCTGTTCGGCCATGTGCATTATGCCGCGACCAAGAGCGGCATGCTCGGCATGACCCGCACCCTCGCCCGCACCGGCGCGCCCCTCGGCATCAACGTCAACGCCATCGCCCCCGGCTGCATCGAGACGGTCCTGCTGCACAAGACCCTCGGCGACACCGCCGTCGAGGAGATGCGCAACAAGATACCGCTCGGTCTCGGCACCCCGCGCGACATCGGCCTCGCGGTCGCATTCCTCTGTGGCGAGGGCGGCCGGTACATCACCGGCGCGACCCTCGACGTCAACGGCGGGTTGTACATGCGATGAAGCTCGGCCTCGGTTTCCATCGCGCCCGCATCCAGCGTGACACCTTCCGGTTTGCACGGCAGGCGGGCTGTACCCATGCCATCGTCCATCTGGTTGAACGAACACGCGAAGGTCTCCCGCCCACCGCCGACGAATTCTGTTTTGGCGTCACCCGCGCGCGCGGTGCGGTCTGGAGCTACGACGAGATGGCGGCGGTCAAGAAACTGGCCAACGACGAGGGGATTCAACTGGAGGCGCTGGAGAACATCGATCCATCGTTCTGGT
>CAZAAF010000406.1:0-4900 GCA_964482575.1 uncultured Verrucomicrobiota bacterium
CGGTGGCAGGGTGGTGGCTGCGGCGGTTACACCCGTTGCTGCTGCTGCCAAAAGCGCCAGTATCATTTCAAGAATGCGTCGGGGCCTTCGCTCCTCAGGACGCGGGCCTCCGCACGATCTTGGCAAAAAGAGCGGTCAATCGCTGCCGTTGTTCGAGGGTCAGCAGGCCGGCCCCTTTCTGGAAAAGCGAGTTGAACCGGGCAATCTGCTCTGGCGTCACATCCTTCTTTTGGTTGATGCGCGAATAGATGTTGTTGACCTCGCGATCCTCGTCGGCCGGAAGATGGCCAAAGGCCTCCCGTGCCAGTTGGGTCAGCTCCTTTTGTTCGGCGGTCGTCAATTGGCCCAGGTCGATGGATTGGGTGGCGACAGGGGCGGCGGGTTTTTTAGACGCCGCCATGGGGGCCGGGTAGCCGCCGGGCAGTTGGGTGATGACCACGATGACGGCAGCGACGATCAGGCAAACGACGACCGTGGCGCCAGCCACGAACAGTTGCGCCCGGCGTTGCAATGGATGGTCGTGGTGGCGTTGTTGATGTTCAATCTGCCCCCGGCTCATGGGCGGCAACGCGGTCAGGTCGGCGGGCGAAAACGGGCGTGGTTTCACAGGCGGCAGAAGCGGCGGGACGACGCTTCCCTTGCGCGACACGGGCGATAGGATGGATTGCCGCGATTTAAACTCCTCCGTCTCCTCCACGATATCCTCTGGGGTCGTGGGTGCCGGTGGCATCGCACCGGGCTCCTTTAAGGGGATGATCAACGCCTGCTTGCAAGCGGGGCACGCCGCCGCCTGGCCGCGCGCGTTCTCGGCGCCGGCCAGTTGCCGGTGGCAATGCGGACAGTCAAAGACGAATTCCATGTTTCTTCACGCTGCCCGGCGCGGCTGTATCCGACGCCGTGATCGGGACAACAGTAAATCAGTCTAGCCAGACGAGGCACGCCGGGCCAGAGAAACTTTTCACTGGGTGTCGTGTGGGACACAATGACGTTGGGCACTTCGCCAGCTTCAGGCGGCGTCGGGACTCGGTTGCAGGGCGCGAAGGCGGTCGCGGAGTTTCGCGGCCCGCTCGAATTGCTCGGATTCCACCGCCTGGCGCAATTCGCGCTGCAACCGTTCAATCTCACTTACCGGGCGGTCGCGCTCGATTTGTTCCGCAAGATCGCGCAGGGCCGTCAGCGAGCGGTCCCGCTCAAACTGGAACGTCGGATTCTCCATGTCCGCCAGCACCTCGATGTCCTCGATGCCTTCGCGGACGATCTTCAGGGCCGTCTCAAACTGCTGTTTGTCCAGCGCCATCATGGCGCGCGACACGGCGTTAACCCGCACGACGTAGGGCCTCCATTGCTCCAATTGGGTTCGATCCTCGGCGCGTTTCGCATAGCGCCGGATCAGGTCGAACAGGCGCAGATTGCGCGTCGTGTCCCGCGCGGTGCGCATCCAGTCCCTGAGCTGGAAGAAACGCACGTAGCGATAGTAGTAAATCACGCCCTCGGCGAACAGCTCGGCACAGTCTTCGGCTTGGATCTTGAATTCGGTCTCCGGCCAATCGCGCCAGTTGAAACTCCAGCTCGGATTCCATGTCGTGCGGCCGCTGGCCGTCGGGGCGGCCGTCCACTTCGTATTGCTCGATGCCCAGCGGGGTGCGCACCTGCAACAACTCGCGACCGTCGTTGCCGCGCACGGACCGCAGGTCGTCGGCGGCATCGAACGGCCACTCATCCAGCAATCGGCGTATGTCGTTGGAGTTGTTCATCGGCCCTGTTGAACAAATGCCACGACCTCCGCCGGTTTGCAACGTGGAAACGGGCCCAGACTTCCGGGATGGCGGACAGGGGGATGCAGACAAACATCCCCCCATCCCGGCTCTCCGACCGTTGTTCGTGTTCCGGCCTGTTTCGTCGGGTGCTCTCTCCACACCGACGGTCCACGCCTCAAGGTGTCGCGCTGTTCTCAGGCGCCGCCGGTGCCGCCGGCTTGGCGCCGGGTCTGACCCGGGCGTTGGAGGAGGGGATGTTCAGTTCGCCGCGATACTTGGCCACGGTGCGGCGCGCCACGTCCAGACCGCGCTGTTTGAGCAGGGCCGAGACATCCTGGTCGGACAGCGGTTTGGCAGGATCTTCACGATCGATTAGTTCCTTGACGAGGTCCTTGACGCGCTGGCTGGCGATGGCCTCGCCGCTGGCCGTGGTGTAGCCGGCGGTGAAGAAATACCGCACCTCGAACACCCCGTGGGGCGTGGCCATGTACTTGTTGGCGCTGGCGCGGCTGACGGTGGTCTCGTGTACGCCGAGCAGACGGGGATTGTCCACTTCGCGTCCCGGCAGGCGGCTGCGATGACGCCGCCGGCTGAAATCGTCGGTCTCGGCTTGTGGGCAGTCGGCGGTGCGGCGGTTGCCCTCGCCTTCGCCGATGTCCGCCAGCGCACCGCAATAGGGGCAGACGGCTTTCTCGACGCCGTCCACGGTCTTGAAGGTCTCGCCGCAACGGTAGGCCACGTCGCTCATGCGCAACGGCCGGAGATGCCCGGGGCCTTTTTCGAAAAACTCGCGCTGCACCCGGACGATCTCCGCGGCGATGTTCTGGATGGTTTGCTGGCGCTGGGCGATGCTGCGGATCAGGAATTTGCCGGCCTGGATGCGCTCGCGGACATATTGCACCACTTCCGGCGTGGCGTTTTCCTCCGCCATCATCTCGCGGTAGGAATCGTTGATGCGCAGGCGCGGGATGCGGTCGTCGTTGGTCAGGATGACGAACTCATGGCCATCCTTCATCACCACGATGTCCGGTTCAACGTACGGATTGGTCTCGGCGCTGAAGATGCGGCCCGGCTTGGGTTCCAGCCGGCTGATGCTCTCCGCCGCCTGCTGCGCCTCCTCCGGCGTGACGCCAAGGACGGCGGCCAGCTTCGGGATGTCGCGGCTGGCGAGCAGCGCGAGGTGATCCTGAACCACTCGCGCTTCCAGGCTTGTGGTCTTGTCGAGCCGCGCCAGTTGGATCATCAGGCACTCGCGCAACGTCCGTGCCCCGACGCCGACGGGATCCAGGGATTGCACCAGGTCCAGCGCGCGGCGCATGGTCTCGAGCGTGACCTCCGGCCCGGGCCGCAGGAACAGCAGGGGGAGATCGAGCCGATGGCCCGTTTCCAGGACGGAATTCAATTCCTCCGCGGTGGCTCCGGTGAAAATGTCCGCCAGCGCCTCCCGCGGCAAGGGCAGGGGCGCTCCGTCTTCAATCATCGCCGCCAGTTGCCGTGTCAACTCCCCGCGGATGCGGGCGATGGCTTCGCCGGCCGGCTTGATGGCGTTTTCATTGACCGGTTCGGCGGCGGGTGCGGCGCTCGTTGTGGCCGGGGCCGCCTGACCTTCCGGTTTCGGGGCCAGAAGCTGGCGGCAGATATCCTGTAATCGCTCCTGCCAGCCCAGGAGCTGCACACGCTTGGATTTTTCAAACGCCTCGGTGAGCGCTCCGAGGACCAGCGTCCGCGCCCATGAAACGACGGCGGGGTCGGACGTCCGCAGGCCGGCGCACACTTGCAGGGCCGCATCCGTCAAGGCCGCGCCCAGGTCGTCCTGCGCCAGCAGATAGCCGTCGTCGGTCAGGCTGCCGATGATGGTCTCGGCGGCCTGGTGGATCTCGCCGTCGGCGTCGCTGGTGCCGAGCTGGCCGAGCAGGTGTTCCTGAAGCGTTTCGGGTTGGACGATGGAGTCAAACTGGAACTGGCGGCGTTCCTCGTCCTCGGCATTGCGGGCGTAATTGCGGCTGTTTTGGGTGAAATAATCGCGCCACTCGTCGTCCATCTCCTTCAGCGTCTCGAACTCCCGCCGGAAATCATCGGTATCGTTGCGACCGTCCCGTGGGGATTCCCCGCCCGCATCGGAGGGTTGGTCGAGGCTGACGGTCTCTTGCGGCACTTCCTCCAGGGTCGGATTTTTTTCCAACTCCTGTTTGACGAGGTCGCACAGTTCCGGCGTGGCCGCCTGCAGCAGATGCAGACTAAGCTGCATATGAGGCGCCAGCATCTGCTGGAGCCCCATGCGCTGCACTTGGTTTAAGGAAACGCCCGCCATGGTTTATTATCGCCCGCAAACCGTCCCGGCTTGAAGCCGGCGATTGGCAAGCGCGCGCAATATAGAAAGCCCTTGCGGCCCCAGCAAGCGCAAAGCCAGCCCTCAACCGTCGTGGCGGAACAGAAGGTCCCGGATGCGGTTGGCCCCAAACCGCCGCTGCAGCCGCATCAGGATGTCGCGTTTAAGCAATCCCCGCAGCTCCTGCTGGATGATGGGATTCGACACTCCCACGGTCAGGACGCCGTTGCGCACGGCTCGTGGATGGGAATGTTTCGCCAGTGCCGGACCGACGATTTCAGCCCACACGGCGGCCACGGCCGGCTCATCAATCCGTTCGGCCAGTTTCAACTGGCCCAGGGCGGCCGAGACGAGCTGGCGCGCGGGCAGCGCCGTATCGGCCGTCAGCGACGGCAGATCGCTCGGCAGCGTCGGTCGCCACGCCCGGAGGGTGCGTTCGACGCTCTGGCCTGAACGGGGACGTTTCATCACGGGCCGTGTTTAACAACGGACGGGTCGGACGACAATCTCATAATCCAGGTTTCAGCATCCTTCGGAGGTCTCAAGGCGATCCGCCACGATGAAATCTGTGCTGCCTGAATAGAAAACGACATCGAAAAAAAACCAGTGTTCAACAGTTCAAATCCATAACCAATTGCAATTCAATCAGTTGCGAAAACATGCCTCGCCCGGCCCGCCGGCTGCTTGTGATGAATGGCATGAGATTGTGGACCCTGGCATTGAGATTGTTAACGTCCGTGGCCCTCTCGGCCGATACGCGGTCGGTAGAGGCGGATGTGCCGGCGAATTTTTACGGTAAGCTCGAACAGGTTTG
>CAZAAF010000407.1:0-4876 GCA_964482575.1 uncultured Verrucomicrobiota bacterium
TTGGCCGGCGGGCGGGGCGGGGGGGTATGGCGGTACCAGAACGCAACGGGCGGGCGCCCCGGCGGTGGCGGGTGGGCCCGGGATCGGCTGGGCCGCGGCGGCGACCGCCCGACCCGCGAAGATGCTTCCGTTACCGCCGAGGACGGCAAGCTCAATCGCGCTTCATGATCCTGAAACAGCACCCAATCAACGTAAATCAACGCCAATCAACGTAAATCAAGGTATACACCCAAAGGCGCTGCAATGTCGAAGAAGCCAAAGCCCCATCGCCGGCGTGGACCCGGACGAAGTAGCCATGATCAAGCTTGGGAGCGCAGCCCTACAGGTTTAATCGCGATTCATGAAGCTAAAACAACACCAAATCAACGCCAATCAAGGTAAATCAAGGTATGAATCCAAAAATGGCTGCGGTGGCGAAGAAGCCGAAGCCCGCGTCGCCGGCAACGGACCCGGACGGGGCAGAAAAAGGGGTCATTCCTGGAATCTCCGCATGTCCTGTTATGGCTGCCTCGTTCTTCAACGGCCAAGCGCCTCGAACAATTCCACGCCCCTTGTCTGTGGCGTTGACATCGCTGCGCGCAGCGACCATAAAATCCGGGCGATGAAAGCGCACACCCTCGTCCCACGGTTTTTCCACCTTCAACTCCCCGGATGCGCCGCCGCGCTCCTGCTGGCGGGCCTGCTGGGCCCCGGGCTCGGGCTGGCCGGCACCCGGGAGGTGTCCGAATCGGCCCGGTCGCTGCCGGTGGCGGCGGACGTGGACGTGGTGGTCGTCGGCGGCAGCTCCGGCGCGGTCGCCGCGGCGGTAGAGGCGGCCAAAAGCGGGGCGAAGGTGTTCCTCGTCGCGCCGCGGCATTACCTCGGCGAAGACCTGTGCGGCACCTACCGGCTCTGGCTGGAGCCGGGCGAAAAACCGTCCACGGAGCTGGCGCAGGAGATGTTCAAGACCGGGCCGCGGCTGGCGGCGCCGACGCACAGCGTGCCGTTCAAGTACACTGCCAGCAAACCGTCGGGCCGCGCCCACAAGGACACCGCGCCGCCCTCCCTGCTCGCGGACGGCAAGTATTCCAACGCCACCAAGGAGAGCGTGCAGTTCGACGACGATGTCACGTTCGAACTCGACCTCGGCAAGGCCCAGAGCATTCAGGCCGTGGCCATCCTGAGCTACCAGCGCTCCGGTGATTTCGAGTTGGACAAGGCCACGGTGTTCACCAGCGACGACCGGAAGCAATGGACGGAGGTCGCCGTCATCAGGAACGAACAACTCGATGCCGGCACGGTCGAGGACCGCGCCCTGCCCGCCTTCGCGTCCGTCAACGCCACGACGCGCTACCTGAAACTCGATGTGCGGAAGACCGCGCGGGCCAAGCGCCTGCTGCTGGCGGAGTTCGTCGTGGAACCGGCGGGCACGCCGCGGCTGGCGGCGTCCAACGGCCCGCAGCCGGCGACGCCCATGCAGGTGAAGCGCACGCTGGACCAGGCGCTGTTGAAGGCGGGCGTCTCGTTCCTCTACGGCAGCTACGCCACCGAACTGCTCAAGGACAGCAGCGGTTACCCGGCCGGCATCGTCATGGCCAACCGCTCCGGCCGGCAGGCGGTGATCGCCAAGACGATCATTGACGCCACGGAACGCGGGACGGTCGTGCGGATGACCGACGTGCCGTTCACCAGGTTCCCCGGCGGCGTGGCGGCGTTCGAGCAGATCGTGGTCGGCGGCAACCCGCGGGCCGGCGCGAACGTGGAGTTGCGCGTGAGGGAGGCGGAGAAGCAGGTGACGGTGACCGACCGCAAGGGGGAGACGCACCACGTCTATGAGTACCAGTTGCGGCTGCCGATGAAGGACGCGAGTTTCAAGTCGTTCGCCGCCGCCGAACAGATGGCCCGCGACAAGACGTGGACGAAGGAGCAGCTCGACGCCTCGGAGACGCCGTTCCAGGTGCCGCCGGATTCGTTCCGCGGCCGGGAGCCGCAGACGGGCGCGTGGCCCGGCGCGGACAAGGTCTCCCTCGATGCGTTCCGCCCGGCAGCGGTCGAGCGGGTGTTCGCGCTGAACGGCTGCGCGGACCTCTCGCGCGAGGCGGCCGCGGAGCTGTTGCGCCCCCTGAATTTCATGGACGTCGGCGCGCGCATCGGCCGCGCGGCGGCGGCGGCGGCGAAGAGCCAGCCGAAACTGGAGGGCGTCCGCCTTTCCGGCGGCGAGGTTCCCGGCAAGGTCAAGGGCGATGCCCGCGAGGTGGGCGCGGAGTGGAATCCCCGCGCCACCGAGGCGCGCCGGGTGCAGGCGGAATCGCGCGCCCTGCCCGTGCTGGCGGAGTATGACGTCATCGTGGTCGGCGGCGGCACCGGCGGCGCGCCGGCGGCCATCGCGGCCGGCCGCCAGGGCGCGAAGACGCTGCTTATCGAGTATCTGCACCAGTTCGGCGGCGTCGGCACGGTGGGCTTGATCAGCACGTACTACCACGGCAACCGCGTCGGTTTCACGGCCGAGGTGGACGCCGGGCTGCAATCCATCGGCCCGAAGGACACGCGCTTCAAGTCCGGCGCATGGAACTCCGACTGGAAGAGCGAGTGGTACCGCCGCGAGATGCGCAAGGCCGGCGTGGACATCTGGTGCGGCGCGCTCGGCGCGGGCGCGTTCGTGGAGAACGGGCGTGTCCGCGGCGTGACGGTGGCGACCCCGCAGGGACGCGGCGTGGTGCTGGCAAAGATGGTGGTGGACTCGACCGGCAACGCGGACATCGCCGCCGCGGCCGGCGCGACCTGCCGTTACACGGGCGACGATGACGTGGCTGTGCAGGGCACGGGCCTGCCGCCGCGCCAGCTCGGCCCCGGCTACACGAACACCGATTACACGTTCGTGGATGAGACGGACATCATGGACATCTGGCGCTGCTTCGTGGCGGCGCGGGAGAAGTTCAAGAACGCCTACGACCTGGGGCAGTTGATCGACACGCGCGAGCGCCGGCAGATCGTCGGCGACTTCACGATGACGCCGATGGATGAGTGGGCGTGCCGCACGTTCCCCGACACGGTGGTGGTGGCCAAGAGCAACTACGACACGCACGGGTACACGGTTCACCCGATGTTCACCCTGCGCGCGCCGCACAAGCAGGACATCTTCGTCCATGTGCCGTACCGCTGCCTGTTGCCGCAGGGGCTGGACGGCATCCTCGTGACGGGCCTCGGCGTCAGCGCGCACCGCGACGCCCTGCCGCTCATCCGCATGCAGCCGGACGTGCAGAACCAGGGGTACGCCGCCGGCATCGCCGCCGCGATGATCGCGAAGAAGGGCTGCGCCGCGCGCGCGCTCGACATCAAGGCGCTCCAGCGCCTGCTCATCAAGAAGGGCAACCTGCCGGAATCGGTGCTGACGGAAACGGATTCCTTCCCGATGCCGAAGGAGAAGATCGCCGACGCCGTCGCGCAGCTCGTCAACGACTTCAACGGCATCGAACGGGTGCTCGCCCAGCCGGAGACCGCCCGGCCGCTGTTGCGCGAGGCGCTCGCCGCCGCCGGCAACGACAAGGCGAAGCAGGTCTATGCGCACGTGCTCGGCATGCTCGGCGACGCCGCGGGCGCGGACACGCTCATCCAGGCGGTGACGTCGGCGTCCGCGTGGGATGAAGGCTGGAAGTTCAAGGCGATGGGCCAGTTCGGCGCCAGCGTCAGCCCGCTCGACAGCCTGATCATCGCCCTGGGCCGGAGCCGCGCCCCGCGCGCGCTGGAGCCGATCGTGGCCAAGGTCCAGTTGCTGAACGCGGAGAGCGATTTCTCGCATTTCCGCGCCGTGTCCCTCGCGCTCGAGTCGCTGGCGAATCCCACCGCCGCCCCGGCGCTGGCGGCGCTGCTGGAGAAGCCCGGCATCGGCGGCCATGCCGTCGCGAGCATCACCGACGCGCTGGCCCAGACGCCGGTGAACCCGACGGACAATCTCAGCCGCGACCAGGCGTTGCGGGAGCTGTTCCTCGCGCGCGCGCTGTATCGCTGCGGCGACTGCCGCGGGCTTGCCGAGAAGACCCTGCGCCAGTATGCGCAGGACCTGCACGGCCACTACGCCCGCCACGCCCAGGCGATCCTGAAGCAGAAGCCGGGCGCGTCCGCCGCGGCAAAATAGGCCCGGCGGCGCATTAAGAGCTTGACGGCGGCGCGGTTTTTCCTGACTCATGTTGAGTCATGAACGCTTCGTCCCATACTCGTTTTGTCACGACCGCATCCCTCTGCACGCTGCTGGCCGGCGTCCTGCTCGCCCCGGGCGCGGATTGGCCGCAATACCGCGGCGCAACCCATGACGGCATTTGCACGGAGAAGATCCTGGCCAGGTGGCCGGTGCCGGGACCGCGCATCGTCTGGAAAACGCCGACGCCGGGCGGGTTCAGTTGTTTCGCCGTGGCCGGCGGGCTGGCGTGCACGCTGGTGCTGGACGGCGACCAGGAAGCATGCGTCGCCCTCAATGCCGCCACCGGCAAGCCGGTCTGGTCCGTCAAACTGGGCTCCGCCAAGTACGACGGCGGCGGCAACGCCGGCGCCAAGGAAAACAAGGGCACGGACGGGCCGCGCTCGACGCCGACGATTGACGGCGACCGCGTGTATGTGTTGACCGCCCAGCTCGTGTTGTGCTGCCTCGACGCGAAGAACGGCAAGGAAGTCTGGAAGAAGGACCTGTGCCAGGAACTCGGCGGCAAGAACATCCGCTGGCAGAACTCGACCTCGCCGGTCATGGACGGCAATCTCATCTTCGTCTGCGGCGGCGAAGGCGGCGCGCGCCGCCGGGGTGAAATCCGCCGGCGCGGCGGCGCTCCTGGCCTTGCCGGCCGTCGCGAGCGCGCGGCAGATGCGTTCGTCGAGCACCGGGACGCCCGCGCGCGCGAGCACGGCC
>CAZAAF010000408.1:0-4858 GCA_964482575.1 uncultured Verrucomicrobiota bacterium
GAAACGAATTTTACTGGTGGACGACAGTCCTCAGGACGTGGAAATGACGCTTGAGGCCTTGGCGGAGGACCATCGCGAGAACGAAGTCGTGGCGCTCCACGATGGTGCGGAAGCCCTGGACTATCTTTTTCGGCGCGGGGAATTCGCCCACCGGCCCGAGGGACATCCCGCCATCATCTTGCTGGACCTGAAGATGCCCAAGGTGGACGGCATGGAAGTCCTGCGCCAGCTCAAGAGCGATCCCCAGCTCCGGTTCATCCCGGTGATCGTCATGACGTCCTCGCGCGAAGAGCAGGATGTGAACGGTTGCTACCAACTGGGTGCGAACGCGTATGTGGTCAAACCTGCCAAATTCCAGAAATTCGTCGAAACGGTGAGGCATTTGGTGGCCTTCTGGTTGCAGACGAACGAGGCGCCTCCCGTGGGCAGTCGCAAACCCCACCATGTCGGTGGATGACGAACCGTGTGGCGAAGACATCGAGCCGAATATGAACAGCCCCATCCGCGTGCTGCATCTGGAGGACAGTCCGCTCGACGCCGAGCTCATTCAGGACAAACTGGAATCGGCGGGCATTGCCTGCACCATCGTGCGGGTTCCCGGCAAGGACGCCTTCGAAGCCGCGCTGACGCAACAGCCCTTTGACCTTATCCTGTGCGATTATAACCTGCCGGATTACGACGGGTTGTCCGCCCTGTGGCTGGCCCGGGAAAAACAGCCCGATGCGCCGGTGATTGTCATTTCCGGCATCCTGGGGGAGGAGGAGGCCGTGGAATGTGTGAAAAAGGGTGCGACGGATTACGTACTCAAGCAACGTCCCCAACGGTTGGTCTCCTCGGTTAAACGTGCCTTGCAAGAAGCCCGGGAACACCGCAAGTTGCGACAGGCGGAGAAGGATATCCGGGATTCCCTGGAGGAGAAAATTGCCCTGCTCAAGGAGGTGCACCACCGGGTGAAGAACAACCTACAAATTGTAGTCAGCCTGTTGAATCTCCAGGCCGTTCGCACCAAGAACCCGGAGGCGCTGGACACATTGCGACAGACCGGCAATCGCATCCTCTCCATGGCCTTGCTGCATGAAACGCTTTACCGTTCCAAGAACCTGGCGCGCGTGAGTTTCGCCAGTTACACCGAGAGCATTTGCAGTCACCTGTTTCGTTCGTACGGGCCAAAAGCCGCCTGCGTCAAACTGGAGTTGCACCTCGAGGAAACTCCTGTGGAAATGGACCAGGCGGTTTCCTGCGGCCTCATCATCAATGAACTGGTTTCCAATGCGCTGCACCATGCTTTTCCAGGAAATCGAACCGGCCGGATTACGGTCGAACTGCGGGTCGCACCTGACAGGCAGATGATCCTCACTGTGGCCGATGATGGGGTGGGGTTGCCGCCACAGTTGGACATTCAGCAGCCGGAAACACTGGGGCACCAGTTGGTCCGTTTGTTGGTGGACAAACTACATGGTACCCTGGAGGTGGAGCAGGACCGCGGCACGACCTTCCGCATCGCTTTTCAGGCGCAGCAGGACGACAGTTGGACGGCGGGCAACTAGCGCTTCTTCCGGCGCTGGCGAATAATTACGACCGCCTGGATGGCAAACAATCCGGCGGCGATGTAGTCCAAGTCGGCATACTCGATCCACTTCTGTACGAGAGCCAGAATGGTGACGGCCAAGACGATGATTCCCAGCAACGTGATATAGCTGACCTTCATTCGGCTTCAGTTTACCAGAAAAACCGGCCTTGACTACAAGAACCTCGTCTGGCAATGCGAAATCCACTAGACGCGCAGCCGGCTGCGGCGCTTCAGGGCCTGATGCAGCGCCTCGCGGACGGCATCGATGCGTGGCGGCAGCTCGACGGGGCGATTGGCGTGGCGGCAGGGGAAATCCATCTGCCGCTCGTGATAACGCACCTTGAAGTCGGCGAACTTCAAACCGTGCGCGGTGGAAATGACCACCACACGCTCCGATTTGTCGATCTCGCCGCGTTTGATCAGTTTGATCATGGCGGCGAGTGCCACGCCGGTGTGCGGACAGTTGAACATGCCGGCCTTGTCGCCGAGCGCGGAGGCGTCGGCCAGCTCCTGTTCGGAAGCCTGTTCCACGATGCCGTCGAATTGCTGCAGCGTCCGGATGGCCTTCTCGATGCTGACCGGATTGCCGATCTGGATGGCGCTGGCCAGGGTCTTGCCCGCCTGCACCGGCTCGAAGGATTTGAACTGTTTCCGGTACGACCGGTAGAGCGGGTTGGCCTGTTGGGCCTGGGCCACCACGATGCGGGGCAGTTTGGAAATCATACCAAGGTCGCGCATCATCAACAGTCCCTTGCCCAGGGCGGAGACATTGCCGAGATTCCCGCCGGGGATGATGAATACGTCCGGCACCTGCCAGTCGAACTGCTGTACGATCTCAATGCCCACGGTCTTCTGGCCTTCGACGCGGAGGGAGTTCATCGAGTTGGCGAGGTAAATGGTCTCGTCCTTCGTGATCTCCTGCACGATTTTCATGCAGCCGTCGAAATCCGTGTCGAGCGAAAGCACCAGTGCATCGTTGGCGATGGGCTGGACGAGTTGGGCGATGGAAATCTTCCCCTTGGGGAGCAGGACGATGGACTGGATGCCGGCGGCGGCGCAATACGCGGCCAGCGCAGCAGAGGTGTCGCCAGTGGAGGCACACGCGACGGCCTGGATGGGCGCTCCTTCCGCCATCATTTGTTTCACCTGCGACACGAGCACGGTCATGCCGAGGTCCTTGAAGGAGCCGGTGTGCGTGTTCCCGCAGAGTTTGACCCAGAGGTTATTCAGGCCCAGCAGCTTGCCGAAACGCTCGGCCCAAAAGAGATTGGTGCCGCCTTCGTAGAGCGAAACGACGTTGTCGTTGTGAATCTGCGGCAGCACCCACTCCTTCTTGCCCCAGACGCCGGAGCCGTAGGGCCACTGGGTGGTCTTGTACCGTTTTTCAAAGAGTTGTTTCCACGCCCGGGCGCTGCGGCGGGCCAGCGGCTTGGGGTCGTGCCGCACTTCCAGTAGGGAATGACAGTTCTTGCAATGGTAGATAATGGAATTGAGTGGGTAGGTCGCCCCGCATTCCGCATTAATACACTGAAAACAGGCTCGATAAGACATGGTGTTATTCTCCAACAATCGTATCCGGCAGTCTGCCACAACCCGCCGGCTTCTGGCCACGCCTTTTGTAGCCGCCAAGATATTTTCTCGTCAAAGGCCCCTGTTTTCGCCACACTGGAGCCCGGAAGTTGAAAAGGGCCATGCTACTTCTGCAAATCATGAAACGATTCTTACCGATTCTGGCGCTTGTGTTCGGCGGATGTCACGCGTGGGCGGCCGAGGCCGATCCGGCCCCGGCGACGGAGGGATGGGACTGGTTGCCCGTGCCCCCCGGCCAACTGGTGTCTGTGGGCGATCTGCCGTTGGGCATGGCGCAAACGGCGGACGGGCGATGGACCGCAATCTCCCACGGCGGCACCGGACAACAGTCGCTCTGGTTGTTCGATGCCACGACCGCCAAGGCGTTTCCCATTGCCAAGGCGGGCCGTGACGATGCGTTCTTCTATGGCGTGGCGTTGTCTTCGGACGGTCGGCGCGTGTTCTCCTCCGGCGGGGCCGCCAACACGATCAACATCCATGATCTGGGCAACTGGTGGCAGGAAGCGCGGCTGGCCCGGTTCAGTTTCGGTCCTCCGGGTGCGCCGTTTTTCCCGGCCGGCATGGCGCTGACGCCGGACAACCATACGCTTTGCGTGGCCAACCTGCTGGCCGACGAACTGGCCCTGCTCGACGTGAAGACCCCGGCCCAGCCGAAGTTGATCCAATCCATTCACGTGGGCCAGCGGCCGTTCGCGCTCCTGCTGGACAAGGCCGGCCAGACGGCGTTCGTTGCGCATCAGGGTGAACCGACGATTGGCATCGTGGACCTGACGACGAAGCATCTGGTGGCTTCCGTGAAAGTAGGGGAGCGGCCCGTCGCACTGGCGTTGTCGCCCGATGAAAAGCTCGTGTATGCAGCCTGTGCGGGTTCGGACGACGTGGCGGTGGTGGATGTGGCGGCCCGCAAACGCACGGCGACCATTGACTTGGGCAGTGGCGGCAAGGACGCCACGCCCTGCCGGCCGCAGGCCATGGCGATAACCCGTGACGGGAAACACCTGCTGGTGGCCAGCGCGCTCTACCATGACCTGCTCGTGGTGGATACAGCAAAACGCAAGGTGACCGGGATGATCCCCACGGGTTGGTGTCCCACTGCAGTGGTCGTCACCCCGGGTAACGACAAAATTTATGTCACCAGCGCCCGCGACCTCGGTACCGTCTCCACCAACAACGTGTATGCCAGTCGTGCGTCTCACGGGCTGCTTCAGGTCATGGCGATGCCCGACGAGCGTGAGTTGCAGGCGCAGAGCCAGCGTGTGTGCAGTGCCCACGACTATGACCAGCGTTCCAGTCGGCGGGTGAGTGCCACCGCACCGCGGGAACTGCCAGTGCCGCGCCGCATCGGCCAGCCGGCCGCCATCCACAATGTCGTGGTCCTCGTCCAGGAACCCAGCAGTTTTGACCGCTTGTATGGCGACGTTGCCCGCGCGGCGGCAGACCCCTTGCTGTGTTGCTTTGTCCGCGAGATCACCGCCAACCAGCACGGGTTGGCGGACAGTTTCGCGCTCTGCGACAGTTTTTACCTCGACGGTTCGCTGTTGGCCTCGGATGACAACTGGCTGTTCGGTGGTTTGAGTGCCGTGTCGCCCCGCCAGCGCCACTGGCCGGCCGAGGAGGATTCCAAGAAGGCCCGGAAACCGGCCGCCACCGGGACCGCCAAGACCACGGCCGGCTACGGGCCGCCCAAGGTGCATCTGC
>CAZAAF010000409.1:0-4844 GCA_964482575.1 uncultured Verrucomicrobiota bacterium
CCGTCTTGTTGGTCAGCACGATTTCGGCCCCGTGGGCGCGTTCGATCACCTGCGCCGGGGGCGTGCGGTCGTGGGTTTCAAAATCGCCAAGCGCCCGGAACGGAGCCCAGTCCAGGTCGCCCGGATTCAACGTGTAGCCGTCGAGGACAACGATCTTCATGCGGTTTACCACTCGCCCTTTCGTTCGAACTTTGCGCGGGCGTTCCGGCTGAACCGGGCCGCCGCCTTGTCGAAGGCCGCCAGGATTTCGCGGGAGGTCTTGCCGGCCGAGTCGCGTGCCGCCGCGATGATGGTCTCGCACTCGTTGGCGTCCATGAACCGCGCCGCATCGAGCAGCCGTTTCTCCTCGCCGAAGGGGACGGCCAGGAAGCCGTGTTTGTCGGCGTGGATCAACTGCCCCGGCTCCACGCGACGGCCAAACACCTCGACCGCACAATTCCAACGGGCGGGATGCGAACAGGCGTGTCCGACGCACAACCGCCGCGCGAGCGCCTTGAACCCGGCGTTGGTCATCTCATCGAGATCGCGGATGGCGCCGTCCGTGATGGTGCCGACGCAGCCGAGGGCGCGATGGATGTTGCTGTTCACCTCGCCCCAGAACGAGCCGAAGGTGTCGGGCTTGTCGAGGTCCTGCACAACCACGATTTTCGGTCCCGGCACGGCGGCCACGTACCGGCGGTACTCGCTCCAGCCGTCCGGGTGGGCGGCGCGATGGGCGGGATTGCCGGGCTGGATGACGACCGTGACCGCGTAGCCGACCATGGGTCCCATCTGCGGCATGAAGTCGCGGGTCTCCTCGAGATTAAACGCGTCGCGCGCGGCGTTGGCGGCGGTGATCTGCTCCCAACCGTTGTAGATGGTCGGCGTGTTCCATCGCTTGAGCTGGAGCAGGTCGCCGTGGGGCCGTCGTGCGGAGCTGGTTTTGTGCATGGCGGACAGTTTAGGATTGCCTTTCCGCCGTGCAAGCGCACTTTAGTGGTCAGTTGTCCTGACCAGTATGAAAAAGCTGCCGCAACGCCTCTCCCTCGTCTCCCAGGCCGCCGACATCCTGCGCGAGCAACTCGCCGCAGGGCTCTGCGGCGATATCCTGCCCGGCGAACGCGCGTTGTGCGCGCGCCTGCAGGTGAGCCGCCCCACCCTGCGCGCCGCGCTGGAGACGCGCCGCCGCGAAGGCTGGCTAGAGGTGTCCCAGGGACGGCGGCGGCGGATTCACCCGCCGGACCGCAAGCACCGCGTCGCGGCGCATCCCGCGCGGGTCGGCCTGCTGACGCCCGTGCCGCTGCACCGGATGCCGCCCTTCACCATGTTCTGGGTGGACGAACTGCGCGAGCGTCTGGCCGACGAGGGGTTCGAGCTGACGCTCCATGTCAACCATGCGTCGGGCCTGTCCCAACCGGAGCACTGGCTGCAGCGGGTGACGGCCGAAACGCCCTCCGCGGCGTGGGTCGTGTTCCGTTCCTCCAAACCCATGCAAGCGTGGTTTGACGCGCATGGCCTGCCCGCCGTGATCATCGGCTCGCGTTTTCCCGATATCGGCCTGCCGTCGGTGGACCTGGATTATCGCGCCGCCTGCCGCCATGCCGCGGGCATTTTCCTGGCGCGCGGCCGGCGGAGGCTGGCGCTCCTGCTGCCGGAAGGCGGCGGCGCGGGCGACCAGGCCAGCGAGGCCGGTTTTCTGGAAGGCTGCCGGGCTGCCGGTCGGGACGCGGTGGCCACGGTGGTCCGGCATGACGAATCGGTCGCCGGCATCGCCCGCCGGCTGGACAGCCTGCGGGCCGCGGCTGAACCAGTGACGGCCCTGCTGGTCGCCCGGTCGGCCCATGCGCTGACGGTGCTGACCCACCTGCAACGCCGCGGGGTGCGGCTGCCACAGGACGTCTCGCTGATCTCCCGCGATGACGATGCGTTCCTGGACGCCGTGGTGCCGTCGGTGGCGCGTTATGCGTGCGACCCGGCGGCGTTCGCGCGGCGCGTGTCGCGGATTGTGCTGCAACTGGCCCGGACCGGCGCGGCACCGGCGCGGCAGACCCTGATGATGCCGGCGTACGTCAAAGGCGAGACGGCCGGATGAGGACGTCATGATGCAGTCGGTACGGCCCCTCACCCCGACCCTCTCCCCGCGGACGCGGGGCGAGGGAGGCGTCTTCGGCCGATCACGGCGCTCACTGTTGGATGGCGGCATGATGGAACGCGCAGTCCCTCCCTCCATCGGATGGGGAAAAAGTCCGGGTGAGAGGTCTCCACATTATAACGGTATCGTTACGGAAGAGAACGTCCTGCACAGGGCTGACTGGTCAACAAAAGGGACCAGTGAATCCGGCTGGCCCGGACGGGCGGGTGTTCAGTAGGGTGCGTCCATCGATTCGGACACCAACATGAACTCACGACTCCTGACCTCCCTCTGCATCACCGCCCTCGCCCTGTCCGCCGCGCCCCTCGTCGCCGCGGAACCGTTTCTCGAGAAGAGCGAACTCTTCGAGTCCGGCAAGGACGGCTACGCGCTCTACCGCATCCCCGGCATCGTGGTGACGGCCCGCGGCACGGTGCTGGTGTACTGCGAGGCGCGCAAGACCGGCAAGAGCGACTGGGACAGCATCGATCCCTACCTGCGCCGGAGCACCGACGGCGGCCGGACGTGGGGACCGCGGCAGAAGATCGCCAGCGTGCCGGGGCCCGTGACCAAGAACCCCGTCGCGCTGGACAAGAAGCTCGCCAACCCTGACGACGTCACCTTCAACAACCCCTGCGCGATTGCCGATGCCAACGGCAGCGTTCATTTCCTGTTCTGCGTCGAGTACTGCCACTGTTTCCACATCCAAAGCGATGACGACGGCGTGACCTGGTCGAAGCCGGTGGAGATCACCTCCGCCTTCGAGGCATTCCGCAAGGAATACGACTGGAAGGTCATCGCCACCGGTCCCGCGCACGGCATCCAGCTCACGCACGGGCCGCACCAGGGCCGGATGGTGGTGCCGATCTGGATGTCGCTGGGGACGGGCGGCCACGGGCACCGGCCTTCGGTGACGGCGACCATCTACAGCGACGACCATGGCAAGACCTGGCAGCGCGGTGACATCGCCGTGCCCGACCAGCCGCCGTATCGCTGGCCCAACGAGACCGTGGTGGTGCAGCTCGCGGATGGAAAGGTCATGCTGAACGTGCGCAGCGAGTCCGACGCGCATCGCCGGCTCCAGACCGTGAGCCCCGACGGCGCGACCGGCTGGAGCAAGCCGGTCTTCAACGACCAGTTGCTCGAGCCGATCTGCATGGGCAGCATCGTGCGCCTGAGCCGCCAGCCGGCGGACAAGAACCGCCTCCTGTTCGCCAATCCCCACACGCTGGAGCGGGCGGACCACAAGGAGGCGCCCGGCAAATCGCGGGACCGCAAGAACCTGTCCATCAAACTCAGTTGCGATGAAGGCGACACCTGGCCGGTGAACAAGACGCTCGAGCCGGGGTTCAGCGGTTACAGCGACCTGGCGGTGTTGCCCGACGGCACCATCCTTTGCTTCTACGAACGCGGCAGCACCAACAACAAGGACATCTATCGGACAGGCGTGTTGACCCTCGCCCGCTTCAACCTCGAATGGCTCACCGACGGCAAGGATGCGTTGAAGCGACGATAACCGCGCCGGGAATCCCGCGCTGAAACACCCATGAACCCCAGCGACCTGATCCAGAAACTCCATGCAGGCGAACCGGTGTTCGGCACGCTCATCGTGTCGCCCTCACCGCGCTGGCCCGATGCCGTGCGGTCGTGCGGCCTCGACTTCGTGTTCATTGACACCGAGCACATCGCCCTCGACCGGCAGCCGCTCTCGTGGATGTGCCAGACGTACGCGGCGCTCGGGCTGCCGCCCATCGTGCGCATCCCGTCGCCCGATCCGTATGCCGCGACCATGACACTCGACGGCGGCGCGGCGGGCGTGATCGCGCCCTACGTCGAGACGGCGGCGCAGGTGCAGGCGTTGCGCGGCGCGGTGAAACTGCGCCCCATCAAGGGCCGGAAACTGGAGGGGCTGCTGAAAGGCGACGCGGCGGAACCCGGCCTCGACGCGTACATCGCCTCCGCGGCTAGGAGCCGGGCGCTGATCGTCAACATCGAGAGCGTGCCCGCCATCCAAGCGCTGGATGAAATCCTGGCGGTGCCGGGACTCGACGCGGTGTTGATCGGGCCGCACGACCTCTCGTGCAGCCTCGGCGTGCCGGAGCAATACGCCTGCAAGGAATTCCTGGCCGCGTGCGAGACCATCCTGCAAAAGGCGCGCCGCGCCGGGGTGGGCGCGGGCATCCATTACTGGGGCAGCGCGGAGGAACAGGCACGTTTCATGGCGATGGGCGCGAACCTGGTGATCCACAGCGCCGACATCCTGCTGTTCCAGAAACATCTCCGTCAGGAACTCGACGCCATCAAGCAACAGGCCGGGGCTCGTTCCAAGACCGGCGCGGACTCCGGAATTTCGATATGAACCGACGACTCGCCGGCGGGCTGGTGATGTTCCTGGCCTGCCTCCTTCCTCCTGTGCCGGCGGTGGCCGGCTCCGACACGACGGCGCGCCAATGGCAGCCGCTGGAACGGACGTTCACCGCCCAGCACGACTGCGACGATCCGTTCGACATCGAGCGCGCGCGGTTTTCGGCGGTGTTCAGCGGACCGGACGGCGCGCGCCTGGAGGTGCCGGGATTCTGGGACGGCGGACGGACATGGAAAATCCGCTTTACGCCCACACGGCCCGGCGAGTGGTCGTACGTCACGAGTTTCACGGACATAAACGACACGGGGTTGCACGGACAACGCGGCTCGTTCCAGGCCACGCCGCCCGGCGACGGCAACGCCCTCCGCC
>CAZAAF010000410.1:0-4828 GCA_964482575.1 uncultured Verrucomicrobiota bacterium
CCAGTTCCGGCCGCTTGCGGGCTTCGGTGACAAACGTTTCCACGTTCCTGGCCAGGAACGCGACATCGTTGCCCGCGCGGTCTTCGAGCAGGAACGTCACGCCGCCGGCGGTGCCGACGCCGGGAATCGCCGGCGGCGGAAACACGAATCCGAAACCGTCGGGGATCTTTTGCATCCCGCGGTTCAGGTTGAACATGATGAAGCGATACCGTTCCTTGATCGTCGTGCGGTTGGCCCACGGCTTGAGCTTGATGAAAAAGAACCCGCTGTAGGTGGCGGCCACGCTGCTGATGAGACTGTAGCCCACGATGGAGGTGCAATACTCGACGCCCGGTGTGTTGCGGATGATCTGGTCAGCCTTGAGGCAGGCCTCGGTGGTGCGCTGGAGTGAAGCCGCGTTCGGCAACTGGATGCCGCCATAGACATAGCCCTGATCCTCGTCCGGCAGGAAGCTCGTCGGCACCTTGCCGCCGAGCCATCCGCACACCAGGGCCACGATCAGCAGGAACAGGAGGCTGAAGCCGGTCTTGCGGACCAGGATGCTGCAAACGCTGACGTACCCGTTGGTGGTTCGGCCGAAGAGGCGGTTGAACGCACCATAGAATTTCTGCAACAAGCCGCCCGTGGGGTGCTTGGGCCGCAAGAGCAGCGCCGACAACGCCGGGCTGAGCGACAGCGCATTGAAGGCGGAGAGGATGACGGAAATTGCAATGGTGATGGCGAATTGCTGATAGAGCTGGCCCGTGATGCCCGGGATGAACGCCGTCGGGATGAACACCGCCGACAGGATGAGCGCGATGGCCACGACCGGCCCGGAGACCTGTTCCATGGCCTTGAGTGTGGCTTCCTTGGGCGACAGCCCCTGCGCGATGTGATGCTCGACGGCCTCGACGACGACGATGGCGTCATCCACCACCAGGCCGATGGCCAGCACCAGGCCGAAGAGGGAGAGGGTGTTGATGGAGAATCCCAGCAGGGGGAATATGGCGAACGTGCCCACCAGCGACACCGGCACGGCCAGCAGGGGGATGAGCGTCGCGCGCCAGCCTTGCAGGAATACGAACACCACGATCATCACCAGGATGAGCGCCTGGTACAGCGTTGTGATGATCTCCTTGATGCCCTCCGTGACGGACTCGGTAGTGTCGAGGGCCACGGCATAGTCGAGGTCCTTCGGAAACCGCTTTTTCCATTCCTCCATCAGCTTCTTGGAGCGGTTCACCGTGTCAATCGCGTTCGAGCCGGGGAGCTGGTACACGCAGATGACGGCGCCGGGCTTGCCGTTGAAGAGGCCCTTGATGTTATAAAGCTGCGCGCCCAGTTCGACCCGGGCCACGTCCTTGACGCGCAGCAACGACCCGCTGGGATTGGCGCGAATGACAATCTGGTTGAATTCCTCCTCGGTCATGAGCCGGCCCTGGGAGCGTATTGTGTAGGTGAACTCCTCGCCCTCCGGCACCGGTTCCGCGCCGATCTGTCCGGCGGGGTTGTCGGCGTTCTGTGCGTTGAGCGCGTTGGTGATGTCACTGACCGTCACGCCCAGTTCTGCGAGCCGGTCGGGCTTCACCCAGAGCCGCATCGCATACTGGCCGGCACCGTAGATCTGGACCTGGCCGATGCCGGGCACGCGCGACAGGGGATCGTTGATGTTGATGTACGCGTAGTTGGCGACGAAGATCTCGTCGTAGGACCCCTTGGGCGAATAAAGCGCAAACACCAGCAACGGGCTGCTGCTGGCTTTCCGGACGGTGATGCCGTAGTTGTTGACTTCCGTGGGGAGCTGGGATTGCGCCTGGCCGAGCCGCATCTGTGTGAGCACCTGGTCGGTATTCGGGTCGGTCTTGATGTCGAAATTGACGCGCAGATTGCTTTGTCCGTTGTTGGCGTTGACGGAATACATGTAGTTCATGTTGTCCACGCCGCTCATCTGCTGCTCGATCGGCGTGGCCACGGACTGTTCCACGGTGAGTGCGTCCGCGCCCACATAGGTGCTCTGCACGAGGATTTCCGGCGGGACGATGTTCGGGAAACGGGCAATCGGCAGGTTGATGATCGCCACGACGCCGACAATGACCGTCAGGATGGCGATGACCATCGCCACCACGGGCCGGTTGATGAAGAACTTGCACATGGGCGTTCCGTCTTCCGCCGTCCTCAACCGTGCGTGGACGTCTGGCCGCCCGGCTCCGGGCTTGGAGTCGCCGGGGCTGCCGGGGCCGCCGGCTTGGGACGGTGCGCGAGCTTCTCCACGATGTAGAACGTGACGGGGATGAAGAACACCGCGATCAGCGTCGCGGCAAGCATCCCGCCGATGACCACCGTCCCGAGAATCTGCCGCGAGACCGCGCCGGACCCGGACGCAATCGCCAGCGGCACGGTGCCCAGGATGAACGCAAAGGCGGTCATCAGGATCGGCCGCAACCGCAGCCGCGCGCCTTCCAGGGCCGCGTCGGCCACCGGCGCGCCTTCTTCAAACCGCGATTTGGCAAACTCGACGATCAGGATCGCGTTCTTGGCCGCCAGGCCGATCAGCATGACCAGCCCGATCTGCGCATAAACGTTGTTCTCCATCTGGCGCGACATCAACGCGGCGAACGCGCCGAACACGGCCACCGGCGTGCCGAGCAGGACGCTGAACGGCAGCGACCAGCTTTCATACTGCGCCGCCAGGATCAGGAACACGAACAACAGCGACAGGCCGAAGATGACCGACGGCGGCACGCCCTCGGACGCAGCCTTTTGCTGGAAGGACATGCCCATGTAATCGTAGCCCATCTCCCCGGGCATGGTCTCGCGAAACACCTGTTCGAGCGCCGCCATGGCCTGGCCGGAACTGTACCCCGGCGCCTGGATGGCGTTGATTTGCGCGGCCCGATACTCGTTGTAACGGACCGTGAACTCGGGGCCCGCGGCCGGCTCGATAGTGAGCAGCGCCGCGAGCGGCACCATCTCCCCGGCGGCGTTGCGCACGTAAAACTGGCCGAGATCCTCGGCCCGCATGCGAAACTCGCCGCCCGCCAGCACATACACCTGCCACTGGCGGCCGAAACGGTTGAAGTAGTTGACGAACGTGCTGCCCATGAAGCACTGGAGCGTTTCATACACCTCGCTCAGGGAGATGCCCTGGCGGATCACCTTGTCGCGGTCCACCTTCGCAAACACCTGCGGCACGGCGGAGGAGAACGAGGTGGTTACCGACGCCAGCTCCGGCCGCTTGCGGGCCGCCGCCATGAACCGCTTCGTGTTCTCCGCGAGGAACTCGAGCCCCTTGCCCGCCCGGTCCTCCAGCATGAACGTCAGCCCGCCCGAAACGCCAATGCCCGGGATGGCCGGCGGCGAGAAGGCGAACGCCTGCGCGTCGGGCAGCTTCGCCAGCTCCCGGTTCACGTGCTCGAGGATGGCCGCGTATTTTTCCTCCGGCTTCTTGCGCTCGTGCCACGGCTTGAGCGTGACGGAGAAGTAGCCGTTGTAGGTGGTGTTCACCTGGTTGAGAATGCTGTAGCCGACGATGGTGTTGTACACGTCCACGCCCGGCGTGCGATGCAGGATGTCTTCCACCTTCCGGCACACCTGGTCCATCCGCTGGAGCGACGACGCATCGGGCAACTGGACGTCGAGATAGAAATAGCCCTGGTCTTCCTCCGGCAGGAAGCCGTTCGGGAGCTTCACGCCGAGGATCCCGGCGCCCGCCACGATCGCCACGAGCAGGAACAAGGCGCGCCCGACCTTGCGGATCAGCATGCCGCAGATGCCCACATAGCCGTCGCGGGCGAAGTCAAACCAGCGGTTGAACCCGCCAAAGAACCACTTGGCCAGCCCGCGCGGTTCCTTCCTCGGGCGCAGCAGCATCGCGGCCAGCGCCGGGCTGAGCGAGAGGGCGTTGAACGCCGAGATCAGCATCGAGACGGCGATGGTGACGGCGAACTGCTGGTAGAGCCGCCCGGTGATGCCCGGGATGAACGCCGTCGGCACGAATACCGCGAACAGGATCAAGGCGATGGCCACCACCGGCCCGGAGACCTCCTCCATCGCCTTGAGGGTGGCGTCGCGCGGCGACATGCCGCCCTCGATGTGATGCTCGACGGCCTCGACGACGACGATGGCGTCATCCACCACCAGGCCGATGGCCAGCACCAGACCGAACAGCGACAGGGTGTTGATGGAAAACCCGATCAACGGGAAGACCGCAAACGTGCCGATGAGCGACACGGGCACGGCGATCAGCGGGATGAGCGTGGCGCGCCAGCCCTGGAGGAAAAGGAAAACCACAAAAATGACCAGGACGACCGCCTGCCACAACGTGTCGGCGATTTCCCGGATGCCTTCCGTGACCGCAAGAGTGGTGTCGAGCGACACCTGGTAGTCGAGGTCGGGAGGGAAGTGCTTCTTCATCTCATCCAGCAGCTTGCGCACGCCGCGCGCCGCTTCGATGGCGTTGGAGCCGGGCAGTTGATAGACCGCGAGGATCGCCGCCGGCGCGCCGTTCATCCGGCCGATGATGTTATAGACCTGTGCGCCCAGTTCGACGCGGGCGACATCCTTGAGCCGCACAATCGAGCCGTCCGGCTTGGCGCGGATGACCACCTGGCGGAATTCCTCCTCGCTCACCAACCGGCCCTGCGAACGGACCGTATAGGTGAACTCCTGGTGCGGCGGCGCCGGTTCCGCTCCGATCTGGCCGGAGGGATTGACCGTGTTCTGTGCATTCAGGGCGTTGTTGATGTCCGTGATGGTGACGCCGAGTTTGGCAAGCTGGTCCGGCAGCAGCCAGATGCGCATCGCATACTGGCCGGCACCGTAGATCTGGACCTGGCCGATGCCGGGCACG
>CAZAAF010000411.1:0-4827 GCA_964482575.1 uncultured Verrucomicrobiota bacterium
CGCCCGCAGCGGATTGCAAGGACGTCTCCACAAACTGGCGCGACTCGAAAATGCTGTCCGCCTCCGCGACGATTTTGCCGGCCGGATCGCGTAGCGCGGCCTTGACGCGCTCGCCGGAATTATCGCCGGTGACTTTCACCGCGAACTCCCGCGTGCCCGCCGGTACCCAGAAGAAGTAGGTGCCGGTCGTGCCCAGCAGATGCAGCTGCGCGCGCGGCGCATAGAGGCATACGCGGTTGCCATCCGAATTGAGCGTGGCCGTCGGGCCCTTCGTCTCGCAGCGGACCGTGTAGGCGCCGGTCTCGGCCGGCTGGAATTCATAGGCGTTCTCGCCCGCGCCGCGTTTCGTGGCCGGCTGCTTGATGCTCTTGCCGGAGGGCGCGACGACTTGTACGGGGACCGGCCCCGGTTCCGCCTTGCCGACTTGCGCGATGCGCACGGTGAACTTCGCCGGCTGCCCGGCCTCGGCCCAGAGCAACCACTCGGCAGCGCCGCGCTGGTGCGCGGCACTGCGTTTCTTGGCGTCGGGCTGCGCCTGTGGCAGCGCGGGCTCGTAGCGGACGCCTTCCGTCGCGAACTTCGGGAACGGTTTGAAGCTGGCGTGCGGCAACCATTCGGCCAGCAGCTCCGGCGTCAGTTGGAAAACCTTGGCGGTCTCGTTGCCGCGCTGGAGCGCGAGGTCGCCGCCAACGTCGCGCAGACCCGCACCGCTGGAGTCGTGAAAGGCGAGCGGCGGCATCCGGGAGAGCGGATCGCGCACCGTGACGCGTTCGAACCGGACCGCGCCAAAGGTTTCCTCCGCCTCGCCACCGTTGAACAACTCGATCGGCGCCTGCGCCGCGTTGGTCGCGGCGGGATTGATGAGCACGCAGTCCTTGAACACCACCTGCGCGCCCGTGGCCGGCTTGTTGCCCACGACGATGCCACCGCGTTTTCCATCGGCGAACGTGCAGCCGATGAATTCCGCCGTACCCGTGACGCAGGAATGTTCGCCGTCGTTGCCCGTGACGAACGCGAGCGACCGCCGGCTGCCCTCGGCGCGGCAGTTCTCCAGCCGGATCGAGATCGGCCGCGACTCCCGGCGGAGCGGCTTCAGATAAAAAGTGTAGGCGTCGCCGCGATTGTTCGCCGAGACGCAGTTGCGCATGACGCAGTCGGCCAGCTCCTCGGTCGGCATGTTCGGCTCGAAATCAATCCCCGCTTCCGGCGCGCTGCCCCACGTATCCACGAGCGTGCAGTTCTCGATCAGCAGCTTGCGCGCGCTGATGACGCTGATGCCCTGCCGGTAGTTGTTCGTGCAAACCACGTCGCGGATGAACACGTCGGAACAGGGCACGCCCTTGCGCGCCACGCCCAGATAGATGCCGTCGCCACCGCTATCGGCCAGCGTCAGACCCTCCACCCGCACATTCGCGCAACTCTTGAACGAGAGCACGTGCCGCCACTCGGCGTGCGCGTATTGCGTCTTGTCGTCGTAGTCGCACTTCCACATCCGCAGCGTCGCGCCGCGGCCGGTCAGCGTCACATTCGTCCGTAGCGTCGCTGTGAACAGGCAGTCACTGGTGCCGCGAAACGCGCCGCGCTTGGCCTGCACCACCACGCCTGGTTCAAAGACGATCTCCTGATCGCTGGCGAGCTGAAGTTTATCCACGACCCACGGCGCGCCGGGGTTTTCCACGATGAGCCTCTGCGCGCCGGAGTTGATCGCCGCCTGTAGTGACGCGGTCGCGTCGGCCGGATCGAAGCCCCACCAGAGGGCGTGCGCCTCGTGCGTTTTACCGGCGGCAACCCCGGCGATGGCCGCCGCGTTCGGGGATATTTTTTCGGCACCGGCCGCCGTCAGGGCCAGCGCGAACACAAGTCCGATGGATTTCATAGCCGCTTCATAGCACGTCACGGGAGGTTTCCAAAGATTGGAAAATGAAACCGGTGTTTTTCCGAGGGTTGGAAAATCTCACGCGAAAATTTCCAAGGCCTGGAAAAAATCACGGCCCTTTTTCCAAGGCTTGGAAAGCCGGCGGCTTGTCATGTGGCGCCTGCCACGTAGATTTCACTGCGGCTTCTTCTCTATCAGGACGAGCGCGGTAACTCCGCCGGGCCGCGCCGTGCGGCCGGGGGCGGGTTGCGGTGGCGGATCGAACTGGGTGGGATGCTGCGCCCGCGCCTCCAACATGATTTCAACGTAAGTCTTGCCGCGCTTCGGCGATCGCTCGCCGGCCGGGATGAGCTCGTCAGGGCGCTTGTCGTCGGCACTTTTTGTGCGATAGCAGGAGTAATAGAGGCGCTGCGCCTGCCAAGGTTTCACCGTGGTGTTCAGTTGTTCGGAAAACTTGGCGGGGTCGGCTGCGTCATGGAAGGCCGCGGTCGCGAGGAAGCCCGTGGCGCGATGGTTGCAGTGGCCCATAGCCCGGTCGGGATCGAAGGTGATGATGATGTCCGGTTTCCACGCGCGGATTACTCTGACCAATTCGCCCTCCGGGTCTTGGCCTGATTTTTTCCAACGCGCCACCGCCTCCGCATTTGATTCCCGCTCCCGCGTGTCGTGGAAACCGAAGACGCGCAGCTCGGCGCCGAGGACTTTGCGCGAAGCGGCCAGTTCCTTGGCGCGAATCTCGCCGAGCGCGGCGCAGTTCGCCGGTCCGCCGAGCTTGTTCTCGCCCGCGTCGCCCTTCGTGAGGGAGACCACGACCACCTTGGTCTGGTCGGCGGCGCGCGCCAGTAGTGGCGCGGAAATAATCTCGTCGTCCGGGTGCGCGCCGATCCACATGACCGTCTTGCCACTGGCGATCAGCGAAAGGAAATCGGAGTGCTCGCCCTCTTGCTGTGCCATGACTGGACTGGCAAGCAGCGTGGCCATCACCAGAAATAGGAATCTGGTCATCACGTCTCCCGCCTAACGGCCTACCGCCGGCGCCGCGAGGCTCTGGCGGTGGAATTCAAAATGTTTCGTTCCGAGTTTCTGGTAGTAGAGCAGCGAATTGTGGGCGACGTCGGGGACGATTTCGTAGTCGTGCTTGATGCGCAGCTCCGTCAGCAGGTCGTGCAGCGCTTTGTTTTTGGGCAGCAGGTCATCGAGGGAGCCACACCCGATGCGGATGCGCGTACGGTTGCGCAGTTTGTCGGCGTTCTGGCGGGCGAGCGTCAGCGGGAACTCGGCAATGCGGCGCTCATTGTCGGTGCCAAACACGCCGGACAGCGGGCCGCTCCCGTTGGGCGTCAGCTCAAAATCAATCAGCGCGCCGGCGTTGATGACAACCGTGCCGAACAGGTCGGGATATTTGAGTCCGAGATGGCCCGCGCCGTAGCCGCCCATTGAGTAGCCCTCGATGATGCGGCCCTCGCGCTTGGCGAGCGTGCGATAGGTTTGGTCCACGTGCGGAATCAGATCCTTGATGATCACGCTTTCCATGGGCACGCGGCCGTCGGAGGAATCGCAGTAGAAGCTCTTCACCATGCCGTTGACGAGTACGACGATGACCGGCGGCAGCATGCCGTCCTTGATCGCGTCGGCGACGTGCGGGACGAACATCGTCGCGCCGCCGCGCTGGTTGCCGCCCATGCCGTGCAGCCAGTAGACCACGGGGTAGCGGTTGGTCGTCTGCTCGTAGCCCGGTGGCAGCCAGACGAGATAGCTGACGTTGCTGCCGAGCACGGCGCTGCGAAACGTTTTGTATTGCGTGTCGTTGGGCGCGGCTTGGGTGGAGTCCACCCATTCCGCCTTCGCCATCGGCCGGCGGTTGCCTGGCCCCGGCCGGGCAAACTTCGGCGGCTCGGCCGCGCCGGAGACGAGCAGGCCGAGACAGGCGGCGGCGAGCATGATGGTTTGCAGTTTCATGGCTGGCCTTTCGTTTCAGGTTTCACAAACCAGAGGCGTGTACCCTCATTCGTTTTGAAAAAGTTCAACAGCAGCGCGGAGGTTTTCTTGCAACCGTTTTCATTCGGGTGCAGTTGGTCGGCGCGTACGTCGGCGCGCGTCCACGCCAGGCCATCGAACTTGCGCGGCAGATCGCCGCACGCCCAGAGATAGGGCCCCCAAATCAGGAACGGTGTTTTCACCGCGCCGCGTGCGGGATCGAAGTTGAGCGCCGCGTCGCCGCGCATCTGGCTCTGCACGAGCCAGCGCGTGCCGAAGCCGGACTCGTAGGCGTAGGGTTCCGGGCTGCCGCTCGCGCGACCCGACCAACCGCCAAACGTGCGGCTCGAAAGATAGACGATGCGCAGGTTCGGATAGTGGTGCCGCGCGATCTGGAGGACGGCGGTGATGTCGGCCTGCAAGGCGCGGGCGTGCGCCGGAAATTCGCCGAGCGGTTTCGGGTTCGCTTCGACGTGCTTGAGCCAGCCAACCTGGATCTGTGCCGGCGTGAGGCCCGCTTCCTCAATACGCTTGGCCAGCGTGGGCCAGGTGTCCTTGGCGGCGCCGCTGGAGCGCCGCGGCCCCTTCGGCATGCCGAGCAGATCCATTTCCTTATCGAGCCGCTCTTGCTCGGCCTTGGGCAAGATGTCCGCGCCGTCCCACGCCCACATTACCGCCGAGCGCCCGCCGATGCAGCCGTTGACGATGACGACGCGCGGTGACTTCTGCGGGTCGGCGTCGGCTGTACTCTTGAAATCCGCCGACTCGATCGAAGGGTTGGAGAAGCCGATGGTGATGAAGCCGATTTTGCCGTCATCTGACGGTTCGCCCTGCGCGTTGAGCGGGCGGATTTTTTCGGATTCTTTCAGGTGCGCGACGCGATGCGCCTCCGGCGGTGTGTTTTTGCCGCCGCCATAGAGTCCGCCATCTTCGCCCTTGTAAGGCGCGGTCATGTCGGTGATCGGCACCAGCGC
>CAZAAF010000412.1:0-4822 GCA_964482575.1 uncultured Verrucomicrobiota bacterium
CCGGCTTTAAACTCTCCGGCCACAAGCTGGCCACGGCCATCACCCCCTACTTCTTCAACCTCGTCGAAGCCGAGGATCCCGGCGGACCGATTCGTCGCCAGGTCATCCCGCGCATTGAGGAAACCCACACCGCGCGGTGGGAAATGTCGGACCCCTGTGGCGAGGACACCCAGTCCCCCGTGCCCGGCCTCGTGCATCGCTACCCGGATCGCGTCTTGCTGCTCGTTACAGACCGGTGTGCGGCCTACTGCCGCTACTGTACGCGCTCGCGGCTGGTCAGCGGCGCAAGCGAATACGATTTCCATCCCAAAATCGAGCAGGCGCTCACCTACATCCGCGAACACCACGAGGTGCGCGATGTGCTGGTCAGCGGAGGAGACCCTCTGTTGCTCAGCGATGAAAAGCTCGACTGGCTGCTCGGTCGTCTCCGCGCCATTCCGCACGTGGAACTGGTGCGAATTGGCTCGCGCATCCCGATTTTTCTGCCCCAGCGCATCACGCCGGCGTTGTGTGCCGTATTGCGCAAGCATCATCCCTTCTGGATGAGCATCCACACCAATCATCCGCGCGAAGCCACCCTAGAGATGAAGACCGCTTGCGAGCGTCTTTCCGACGCCGGCATTCCGCTCGGCAACCAGAGCGTCCTGCTCCGCGGCGTCAATGACACCCCCGCTACCATGAAGGCGCTTCTGCAAAAGCTGCTCATGATGCGTGTCAGGCCCTACTACATTTACCAGTGCGATCTTATCGCCGGCTCGGCACACCTGCGCAGCAGTATCAGCCGTGGGCTGGAGATCATGGAGTCGCTCCGCGGCCACACCACCGGGTATGCGGTGCCTCAATACGTTATCGACGCCCCCGGCGGCGGCGGCAAGGTGCCTGTCAGTCCCGAATACGTCGTCTATCGCGACGAGGAACGCATCATCTTCCGCAACTACGAGGGCAAGGTCTTCGAATACCCCGAAGTCCCTCCCCTGCCTGTCCAACCCCGCGGGGTGGAAACCGCCCGGGCGGAGGAATAGCCGCACCCAGTACAGGGAATGTGCATCGGCCTGGTCGGAAATTCTGGGATGTCTTTTGAGTGTCGTTGCAGTTAGTCTGCCGTCAACCAAACACCGTCAGGAATTAATCCATGTTTACAATTCAACTTGCCCGCGGTTCCAACCATCGTGTTCTCTCCGGTCATTGCTGGGTCTATGAAAGCGAACTCGTCAAGGACGCACCCGCGCCGCTGGACGGTTCCCTCGTCAAGCTGCTCGATGATCGCGGCCGATTTCTGGGCATCGGTCTTTTCAACAGCAAATCCCAAATCCGCGTCCGCCTCCTCACCCGTCACAATGACGAGATCACAACCGGCTTCTTTCACTACCGGCTCCGCACCGCGTGGGACTATCGTCAACAGCATGCCCCCGACACGGAATGTTGCCGTGTCGTGGCCAGCGAAGCCGACTTGCTGCCCGGCTTGATCGTGGACAAGTACGGCGACCATCTTGTTCTCCAGACCCTTACGCTCGGCATGGATCAACGCAAAGCTGAACTGGTCGCTCTCCTTGTGGACCTGCTTAAACCCGCAGCCATTATCGAGCGCAACGACGCCCCCGTCCGTCGCTATGAGGGTCTGGAGGCCGTGCGCGGTGTCCTGCATGGCCAGACCGACGGCCGCGTCTCCGTGCAACTCGGCGGCCTGAAGTTCTCCCTCAATCTGCTTGAAGGGCACAAGACCGGGTTCTATCTCGATCAACGCGTCAACTACGCCCGTGTCGCCGCCCTCGCCGCCGGCAAGAAAGTTCTCGATGCATTCAGCTACATGGGAGCGTTTGCCCTTGCGAGCGCTCGCGCCGGGGCCGCCAGCGTCACGGCCGTGGAAATCGACACCGACAACGTCGCCGCCGCCCAAGCCAACGCCCAGGCCAACAGTCTCGCCGACCGCATTCAATTCCACGCCGGGAACGCGTTCGACTTCCTCTCCGCCGGACAAAAGGCCGGTGATACTTACGACCTTATCATCCTCGATCCGCCCTCGTTTACGCGCACCCGCGCCAACGTCCCGGAGGCCGCACGCGGGTACAAGGAGATTCACCTGCGCGCCCTGCGGATGCTGGCCGCGCCCGACGCCAGCCGGCCCGGCGGCCTGCTGGCCACTTTCTGTTGCTCCCACCACGTCACACGCGAGATGTTCGAGCAGATCATCGCCGAAGCCTCCGCCGATGCCCACCGTCCCGTGCGACTCTTGGAACGCCTCAGCCAGTCGCCCGATCATCCCATCCTCCCCGCCGTCCCGGAAACGGAATATCTCAAGGGCGCCATCCTGCAGGTCGTGTGATTCCCGCAAGGGCCAACGCAGTCTTGCCTTTCCCCCGCGGCAGGACACAATGGGAACACAGGAAGGTTTTCGCGCATGAACCATCTGATCGACGCGCATGTCCATGTTTGGACGGATGATTTCCAGAAGTATCCGCTGCCCACCGGTGTGACCCCGGAGCAGTTGCCGCTGCCACGATTTCTGCCAGAGGACATCTTGCGGGAGGCGCACCCGGGCGGCGTCCGCCGCATCGTCCTCGTCCAAATCAGTTACTTCCGGTTCGACAACCGCTATCTGGTGGACGTCATCCGCCGCCAGCCGGAAGTCTTCGCCGGCATCGCGATGGTGGACTGGACCGCGCCCGCACCCGATGAGGCGATGCGGGAACTGATGCGGTACCACGTGCGCGGCTTCCGCATCCGGGCACTCGGCGCTCCCGCCAGAACCTGGTTGGACGGCGAGAGCCTGGAGCGGATGTTCCGATGTGGCGCCCGGGAGCGGCTGGCGCTCTGTTTCCTCCTGGACCCGGAACATCTGCCGGCGTTGAACCGGATGTGCGCGAAGTTTCCCGAGACGCCTGTCATCGTGGACCATCTGGCGCGCATCGGCGCCACCGGAACGCCCCGCGACGAGGACACCGCCGCGCTCTGTGCGCTGGCGCGTCACAAACAAGTGATGGTAAAGGTCTCAGGCTTCAATGCCCTGGGCCTGAAGAAACCGCCCCATCTGGATCTCGGCCCGTTGATTCGCCGGGTGCACGAGGCGTTCGGCGCGCGCCGACTGATGTGGGCGTCCGACAGCCCGTTTCAAATCCTGAAGGAGCGTTACGACGACAGCCTCGGCCTGATCCGCGACCGGCTGGATTTTCTGAACGCCGAGGACAAGGACTGGATGCTGCGCCGCACAGCCGAGGAGTTTTTCTGGAAGCGGGCCTGAGGGTGCCCCATTTTTCCATTGCTATCATCGCTGTTTTGAACAAAATTCGGCCCGGGGAAATTGGATCCCACAGACAAAACACAAATGGAAACGATTGATTATTGGGAGGGCGTGCGATGAAACGATTCGCCACCGAAGTCGAGCGATTCGCACCGGAGAGTTTTTACTGGGAAAAATTCGACAGCGACCTGAAGACAACGTTGTCCTCGACCGCCTACCGGGAGGACCCGGAGGTGGTGTTGATAGATCCCGTGCCGTTGTCCATGGCCGCGCTGAACCGGATTGTCGGGCACTCCAGCCGAGCGTTTGTCTTGCTGACCAGCGCAAACCACGAACGCGCGGCAGGTTCGTTGCGCGAAAACATGCGTGTCCCCATCTGGGCGCATCAGGCCGCCAAACCGGACCTGGAAGTGCATGTGGATGATTTCTTTGAAGACAACGAGAAACTGCCCAGCGGTCTCACCGCCATTCATCTGCCCGGATGCACTCCGGGCGAGACGGCGTTCTACACCCCCAAAAACGGCGGCATCGTGTTCATGGGCGACGCCTTGGTGAATCTCGACCCGGAAATCGGCATGGCATTCCTGCCGGACAAATATTCCCGGGATCCCAAACAATCGCGCGACTCCCTGCGCAAACTGCTCAAGCTGGATTTCCAGATCATGACGTTCGCCCACGGCCAGCCGATTGTCCGGGATGCCAGGAAACGTCTGGCCGACTTGCTGGAGGGTCGCACCGCCCCCAAAGTCCAGGATTGAAGAGCCTGCAATGAAGTACTGTCTGCCCATGCTGATTGCCGCCGTGTTGTGCGCCGCACCGCTCGGGGCCGCCGAAGCGCCCCCCGAACTGGCGCAGATGTGTTCCGCGTTCTTCAATCTGCTCCGCGACGACAAGGTCAACGAAGCCTACGCCCAACTGCTGCAGGGGAGCAAAATTGCCGCCAAACTGGAGGATGTCTCCCGGCTTCAAGACCGCACATCCGTGATGATCCAAAGCTATGGCGCGGTGCTGGGCTATGACCTGGTGAACGCTGAATTTGTCGGCCACAACCTCTGCCGCTTGACGTATCTCACGCGGTCGGAAGTCGCCCCCGTGCGCTGGCGGATCGTTTTCTACCGACCGGCGGATCGCTGGCGCGTGTTCAACTTACAAATCGACGACGGGGTGATGGAGTTCTTCCTGAAATGATCGACCTCCGCCTCCCCGGATGACGGCCGCCGCCGGGCTGCGGAACAAGAACCGATTTCTGGAGCATCGACCAGTGAAGACGATCAACAAGGCACTCATCCGGATGGTGGCCGCTGGTTTGCTCCTCGGCCTTTTAACCGGGCTGCCGCCGGCCCCGGTTCACGCCGCCGACAGCAAGCTCGCAACTCCTCCCAAACCGCATCAACTCACGGCGGCGGTCGTGCGTTGCGACGACAAGTCGCTCGTGGTCAGCAATATCAAGGGCAAGGAAACAACCTTCGCCATCACACCCGAAACAAAGTTCGGCACGACCAACGCCGCGAAAAACCCCGAGGATTTCAGGCCCGGCAACCACGTGCGTGTCACCTACATCAGGGGCGAGGGCGGAAAACTGGT
>CAZAAF010000413.1:0-1882 GCA_964482575.1 uncultured Verrucomicrobiota bacterium
TACGGCGCGTGGGAGGCGGTCGGCGTCAACCCCGAAGCCCCGCGCATCATGTTTGACGAGTTCACGAAACTGCAGGCCGATGCCGTGTAGAAAGGTTTTCATCGCCCGGAACCAAGTTGCCCAACGAACCAGGAGACACCCCATGAACCCATCCCGCCGTCAATTCATCCGCACCACGCTGGCCGGCGCCGGCGCGCTGGCGTTTCCCCACGTGATTCCGTCGTCGGTCCTCGGCGCGGACGCGCCCGGGAAGAAGCTCAACATCCTCCAGATCGGCTGCGGCCGCATCGGCCGCAGCATGGATATGCCGGGCCTGCTCAAACAGGAGGCCGTGCGCATGGTGGCTGTCTGCGACCTGGATTCCATCCGCGTGGCCGACGCGAAACAATACGTCGAGGCCTTTTACGCGAAGAAGAACATCCCGCTGGAGGTGGCGACGTACGCCGACTACCGCGAGGCGCTCCAGCGCAAGGACATCGATGCCGTCGCCATCAGCACGCCGGACCACTGGCACGCGCAGCCGGTGATCGAGGCTGCGCTGGCCGGCAAGGACATCTACGTCCAGAAACCGCTGACGATGACCCTCGCGGAGGGGCGCGTCGTCAGCGACATCCTGCGCAAACGCCGGTGCATGTTCCAGATCGGGAGCCAGCGGCGTTCGAGCAGCGGTTTTCGCACGGCGTGCGAGGCGGTTCGCAACGGTCGCATCGGCAAGGTGCACACGGTCAAAGTGGGACTGCCGATAGATCCCACGGGTGGCAGCACGGCGGCGATGCCGGTGCCCGCGAATCTCAACTACGATGCCTGGCTCGGCTCCACGCCGGTGGCGCCCTATTGCGAGGACCGCGTTCACTCGCAAAGCCCCGACCCGAAAAAGCGATACGGCGACCGCCCCGGCTGGTTGCGGATCGAGTCCTACTGCCTCGGCATGATCACCGGGCACGGCGCGCATTATGTGGACATTGCGCAATGGGGCATGGGAACGGAATTGACCGGCCCGATCGCGGTCGAAGGCCGGGCGGAGTTTCCCACGAGCGGACTCTGGAATGTGCACCTCGCGTATCACGTCGAAGCGAGGTACGCCAACGGGATGACGATGATCATCGACAACACGTTCCCCAGCGGGGTCCGTTTCGAGGGCAGCGACGGCTGGGTTTTCGTCACCGGCAGCGCGCAGAAGGTCACCGCCAGCGATCCCGCGACGAAAAAGAGCGGCGGCAAGTCACTCGACGCCAGCAATCCCGACATCCTCCTGACCCCGCCGGGCCCGAAGGAGATCCGCCTCCATGTCAGCCCGAAGGATGACCATCATCTCGACTGGGTCACCAGCCTCCTGACGCGGCAGCCCGCGGCCACCTCGCCCGAGCAGGCGCATCGCTCCACCAGTGCGTGCATCGTCCCGTGGATCGCGATGAAACTGGGCCGCAAGCTGACGTGGGACCCGGAGAAGGAGCAGTTTACGAACGACGCGGCGGCCAATGCGTTGCTGACGCGCGCCGAACGTGCGCCGTATGGTGCGCTGGCCCTCGCCCGACGCCAGGCGTAGGACGGGTTTGCTACCGATTCGCGATTACTTCGCCTTGCTGCCGATGCAGAAGAGGGTCTTCTTGCCACGGATATAGAAGCGGCCATCGGCGAACGCGGGCGAGGAGAACACTTCCTCGCCAACATCGGCGCGGCCGACTTCCTTGTAGGCGTCGCCGACCTGGAAGATGACACAGGTGCCCTTGTCGCTGAAGAAATACGCCTTGTCGCCCGCAAGACCGCCGGAGGACTTGAAGCTGAGGCTGTCGAATTCCTTCTCCCAGAGCTTCTTGCCAGTGGCGGCGTTGTAACAGGTGATTTCGCCGCCGGAGGTGGCGAGATACACGCGCTGGCCGTC
>CAZAAF010000413.1:1892-4820 GCA_964482575.1 uncultured Verrucomicrobiota bacterium
CCAGGCGATATGCGTCTTCGTGACGTCGCCGGCGCCGTCGGGGTTGATGGCCGCGAGCTTCTCGCCTTCCATCGCGGTGAATACGAAGCCTGCGCCGAAAACCGGCGAGGGGGTGACTTCGCCCGAAAGTGTCTCGGCGCGCCAGACCTCCTTGCCCGTGGCAGGATCGTAGGCGATGACCCACGGCTTGCCGGTGGTGATGAACAACTCGCGCTGGCCGGTGTTGATGAGGATCGGCGACGCCCACGAGCCCGCGATGGGCCGCGATCCGGCCTCCCAGACGGTGTTGCCCGTGGCGGTGTCGAGGGCCAGGACCTTCGACTTGCCGTCCTTGCCGGTGCCCTGGTCGAGCTGGATCAGCAATCGGTCGTGGTACGTCTCCAGCGAGCACGAATGGCCGTAACTGTCGTCCAGCTTGCCGAGATTGCGCGCCCAGACGCGGTTGCCCTGGTAATCAAACGCAGCCACGTCGGCGTTGGCGAAGATCGCATAGACGCGACGGCCGTCGGTCGCGACCGTTGAGGGCGCGAAACCGCCGTCGTCCATCACGGTCGGTGCTTCGGGATCGGTGCCGGGAACGTCGCCAACTGCCTTCTGCCACAGCAGCTTGCCGGTGGTGGCGTCGTAGCAATAAACCTCGCGCTTCTTTTCGGTGGCGCCGCACAGGAACACGCGGTTGCCCCAGATCACCGGCGAATTCGGGCCGATGATCGGCACCGGGGATTTCCACAGGATGTTCTCGCCGGTCTTCGCATTCCAGGATGTCGGGGCGTTCGCATAGGCGGAAACGCCCGAGCCACTCGGGCCGCGGAAGCGCGGCCAGTTCTTCTTGAGTTCCTCTGCAGTCGGGAAGGGGGTGGTGGGCGCCGCTTCATTGGCAGCCGTCGCGGCGGTCTCTGCGGCGGCCGCGGTCTTCGCCGCGCGCACCGGCAGGTAACTGGTTGGATGCGCGGCCACCGCCCATGCCGCCCCACCCAGCGCCACGCCGATCACCGCCACCGCCAGCCGCCCCGAGGCGGCCGCCTGGTCGTCGGTCTCGTGCGTGCGCTCGACCTTCTCCGTCTTCGGCAGTTTGCGGCGGTAAATGGCGGATTGGACGGAGAAGAGGAACACCGCCCCGCCGAGGATCAACAGCCAGCCGCCGCGGTCCGCCAGCCGCACATGGCGCGAATACACCCGGCGGATCTGCAGGTCCACGGTGCGGATTTGTTTCTTCAACTCCTCCCCGGTGGGATTTTCCAGCAGCGCCGTCTTGAGCCGTTTCAGTTCCGGCGAGGTCAGCGGATCGAAGGCGAGGCTCTGGATATGATTGGCCAGGAGCAGCGCCGCGATGACGGCGCAGAAAACGCCGGAGATGACGGCGGCGCGAAACTGGGCCTGCGGCCAGCCGCTGGCGGTGACGCCGGATGACGTGGGTTTGGGGGTTGCGGGTTCCATGGGGGCCTCGGTGTTCAGGGGTTGCTGACCGGTGTAAGCGGGATGATCTTCTTGCCCGCCAGGCGCTTCAACCGGACGATTTCCTTCGGGCAGTGGACGTAACAACGGCCGCAGGCAACACAATCGGCCGGGTTGGGATCATAGACGGCGTGTTTCCGCGGCGCGGACGCCAGCAGCAACATCGCGCCAACCACCAGTCCGACATACGCGCCGAACCAGCGGCTGCCGGTTGTGAACCGGTCGCGCACGCTCCACGCCGCGGCGTAGAGTTCCTCCACCGGCTGGCCGGTCTGGCGGAACGCCTTGCTCGCGTCGGTCGGTTCCTTCACCTTGCCGGCGTCCTCGGCGGCGATCTGCTCGGCGAGGCTGACCGTGGCGTGCATCTTCGAGAACGGGACGCTGAGCCGTCCGCCCAGCAGGGCGCCCAGCACGGCCAGCAGGGGCACAAGCACGGCCAGCAGGATGAACCGCCGCCGGCGCCGGCGCGGATGGGGATGCGGGTCTTTCAGCGTGGGATCGGCGATGGCGCCGTAGGGACAGGCGGTGTCGCAAATCTGGCAGTGGAGGCAGTCCGTCGGCGAGAGCGTCACGTTCCACTTGGCGAATCGCGACACCAGGCTCAGCAGCGCGCCATACGGGCACAGGAACCGGCAATACGGCCGGCCGATGAAAATGCCGGCGATCACAAACACCACGCCGAATCCAAGCATTCCCAGGCTGCCGCTGCGCCGATAGAGCGCCACAAACGGATCGTATTCGCAGATGATGAAGGCACTGCCGGTGGCCGCGAACAGAATCCCCGCGCCGAGATACACGAACGGCAGCACCCCGAGCGCGCGGTCCAGCCACTCGGGCGTTTTCACGGGCTTGAGCAGCGTCAGGTCCTGGAGTGCGCCCATGGGACAGACCGCCGCGCAGAACGTCCGGCCGAAAAACAGGGCGAACACCAGCGGGAGCAGAAAGAACGCCAGCGTCGTCAACGGCACGGTATAGCCGTGGTTGAACACGGCCATCGCCACGTCCTGGACCGAGCCGATGGAACAGACACAGCCCTTCTGGTAGAAACCGAAATACAACAGCGAGAAAACCGAAAGCAGAAGCAGGCCGTCCCGCGAGCGCTTCCTCAATGCCAGATGGGACGCCAGCGCCAGGGTCAACACCAGCACGACCACATCCGCGTAGTCCAGCCATCCCGCGCTCGTGGGAGGCACGGTCGTCGCCGGCATCTTGTAGCCGGCCTCAAACTCCGGCGGCGGAAACCGTTCGACGCCGTAGGTGGCCGGGAGGGACGTGAGCAACGCCACGCCGGCGGCAACACCGGCCAGGGCGCAGCGACATTTCGGATTCCAGATGTCAAATTTCAAGGGCACTGTCGGGTTCAAAGGTTAAAGGCGACCGGACTCCGCCGGGGATTTCAAATCCTCCAATCTGAAATCCGATGATGTTCTGGAGCATGGAGTTCGGGCTTTGTGCCGGCCTTCACACTCATGC
>CAZAAF010000414.1:0-2795 GCA_964482575.1 uncultured Verrucomicrobiota bacterium
GATAACTCACCTTCACCATGAAGACCGTGCACTCCATGTCGAAGAGGCGGCAGGCCAGCGCCAGCGACGAGCCCCACTGGCCCGCGCCGGTCTCGGTGGCGATATGCTTCACGCCCGCCTGCTTGTTGTAATAGGCCTGCGCCACGGCGGTGTTGGGCTTGTGGCTGCCGGCCGGGCTGACGCCCTCGTTCTTGTAATAAATGTGGGCCGGCGTCTGGAGCGCCTGTTCGAACCGCACCGCCCGCAGCAACGGCGTCGGCCGCCACAGCGACAGGATCTGCCGGACTTCGCCGGTCACGTTGATCCATCGCTCCGCGCTCGCTTCCTGCATGACGATCGACTCCGGGAAAATGGCCGTCATGTCCGCCGGGCCGATCGGCTGCTTGGTGCCCGGATGCAACGGCGGGGCCATCGGCTCCGGGAAATCGGCGGCGATGTTATACCACTGCTCGGGAATGTCGGCCTGCGTCAGGTCGAAACGTGTTCGCGTCATTGTATATGTCTCTCCTCGCTTCAGGTTCGGGTTGCAAAAACCTCAGTGCCGGAAATGCCGGCAGCCGGTAAAGACCATCGCCACGCCGCGCTCGTCGGCGGCCTTGATCACATCGGCGTCGCGCACCGAGCCGCCCGGCTGGATGGCCGCGGTCGCGCCCGCTTCCGCCGCGGCCACGAGGCCGTCCGGGAACGGGAAGAACGCATCACTGGCAACAATGCTGCCTTTCAGCGACAACTTCGCCTCGCCGGCCTTCCAGACCGCGATGCGCGAGCTGTCCACGCGGCTCATCTGGCCCGCGCCGATGCCGAGGGTGCGGCCCGATGCGGCATAGACGATGGCGTTGGACTTCACGTGCTTCACCACGCGCCAGCCGAACAACATCGCCTTCAGTTCCGCCTCGCCCGGCACGCGCCGGGTGACCACCTTCAACTCGGCGGCGGTGACGGACTTCGTGTCGCGGTCCTGCACCAGGAAGCCGCCCGCCACGGAGCGGAAATCGACGCCGGGGACCGACGCGGGATTCTGCTTCATGCGAATCAATCGCAGGTTCTTCTTCTTCTGGAGCAGCGCCAGGGCGTCGGCGGCAAACTCCGGCGCGATGATGACCTCGCTAAAAATCTCACCGATCGCCTCCGCAATGCCGAGGTCGAGCGCGCGGTTGACGACAATGATGCCGCCGAACGGCGCCTGCTTGTCGGTCTCGAACGCCTTGTCCCACGCCTCGCGCAGGCCGGCACCCTGGCCGACGCCGCACGGGTTGGTGTGCTTGAGGATCGCGCAGGTCGGCGCATCGCCCGCAAACTCGGCGATGAGGCCGGAGGCGGCGCTGATATCGAGGATGTTGTTGTAGCTCAACTCCTTGCCGTGAAGCTGCTCAAAGCTGTCGCGGAACGGGCCAAACAACGCCGCGCGCTGGTGCGGATTCTCTCCGTAGCGAAGCTCCTGCGCCTTCAACCCGGTGATGGTGCAGCGGTCGGGCCAGGCCGGCTCCTTCTTCTCCTCGCAATTCACCTTGTGCAGGTAGGCGGAGATCGCCGCGTCGTAGGCGGCGGTGGTCTGATAGACCTTGATGGCCAGCCGACGGCGCAGGTTCGGGCAGGTGTCGCCGTCGTGCTTGCGGATACCCTCCAGCACGGCCGCGTAATCGGACGGGTCCACGACCACCGTGACACTGGCGTGGTTCTTGGCCGCGCTGCGCAACATCGAGGGGCCGCCGATGTCGATGTTCTCGATGGCCTCGTGCAGCTCGACGCCCGGCTTGGCCACGGTCTTCTCGAACGGGTAGAGATTCACCACGACAAGGTCGATCGGCTTGATGCCGTGCTGGGCGGCGGCGGCCTCGTGCGCGGGGTTGCCGCGCAGGAAGAGCAGCCCGCCGTGGACCTTCGGATGCAGCGTCTTCACGCGGCCGTCCATCATCTCGGGAAAGCCGGTGTAATCGCTGACATCCATCACCTTCAGCCCCGCGTCGCGCAGGGCCTTGGCGGTGCCGCCGGTGGAGAGAATTTCGACGCCGAGCGCGGCCAGTTCGCGGGCAAACTCAACCAGCCCGGTCTTGTCGGAAACGGAAATGAGAGCACGTTGAATCTTGGACATAGGGCCGGAGAGTACCGAGACGGCGGGCGCGCGTCACGGAGATTTTGCGGGCGGCCCGGGCGGAGATCCTGAGGCCAAACGCAAAGACGCAAAAGGCGCAGAGACCCGCGGAGGCCGGCGGAGATTGCCGTCTCCGCGAACCTCTGCGTTCCTCTGCGCCTCTGCGCGGAAAAACGGGGTTATCCTACCACTTCACCTGCTTCAGGAACTGCAGGCTCTGCGGCAATTGCTCGCGGGACACGGGCGACTCGTCCTCGATGAAGTAATACTTCACGCCCGCCTTCTGCGCGGCCTTGAGGATGGTCGGATAATCCATCTGGCCGGTGCCGAGCGCGACGTCGTTGGTCACGTCCGTGTGGCCGGTCAACGCGCCGGTCTGGACGCCCTTCTTGAGATCCTTGAGGTGGACCAGTTCCCAGCGCTTGCCGTACTTCTCAAAGAGCTTCACGGGGTCCTGGCCGGGGAAGATCACCCACAGGATGTCCATCTCGAAGCTGACCACCTCCGGGTCCGTCTCGGTCATCAACAGGTCGAACAACGTGCCGTTCTTGAAAGGAACGAACTCGTAGCCGTGGCAATGGTAATAGACCTTGATGCCATGCTTGGCGAACACCTTGCCGGCCTTGTTGAACACGGCGGCCGCGGCGCGGCACTGCGCCTCGTCCCATTGGCCCTTGTGCGGAATCCACGCGCACCCGGCGTA
>CAZAAF010000414.1:2805-4815 GCA_964482575.1 uncultured Verrucomicrobiota bacterium
AACCCGAGCGCCTTCGCATCCGCGGCGACGCTCTCCGGGTCGTCGCGCAGCTTGTCGTACGGGAAATGCCCGGCAATCGGCACGAGGCCGTTGGCGTCGAGTTGTTTCTTGAACTCGGCCGGCGTCAGCTTGTAGGTACCGGCCAGTTCCACCTCCTTGAAGCCAAGGTCATGCGTGAACTTCAACGTGCCGGGCACGTCCTTGGCGAAATCGGCGCGCAGGCTGTAAAGCTGAAGGCCGGTGGGGCCTTCATAACAACCGGCAAAGGAGGAAACAGTCTGGAGGCCGAGCAGCGCGGCACTCACCACGGCGGACAAGGGAATCAATTTCATGGGCGCGCAGGATAGCGATGCGCCCCCCGGAAGGGAAGCCACAATTCCCCGCTTGAAACCCGCCGTCGAACGCGGGAGACTGCCGGCCATGAGAGCTGCCCGTCCTGCGCAGCCCAGGGAGAAACGGATGTCGTGCGTTGTACGCGAGCCGGCGGATACTTATGTGCCCATGCCGGTCACGGAACGGCTGGCGCAAGCCATCTGGTTCGATCAACGGCTCCAACGGAAGGCGTTGCGGACCACCGATGGCCGCCGCGTCCGCGTGGTGTCGCCCGGCTGGTGGAACCTCGAGGCCGGGCCGGATTTCCATCGCGCCGTCATCGCCTTTGACAACGCCAAGCCGCGGCTCGGCGACGTCGAAGTGCATCTGCACACCACGGACTGGCATCAACACGGCCACACGCGCGACCGGCTCTACAACGATGTGATTCTCCACGTGGCGCTCTGGCCGCGCGGCGGACAACGTCCCGTCACGGCCGCGGGCCGGACGCTGCCACAACTCATCATGGCCGACCAGCTCGACGCACCGCTGGAGGAACTCTGTGACACCATCGATCCCGGCCATTACCCTTACAAGCTGGACAGCCATGTCGGCGCGTGCGAACCACCCTTGAGAGCGGCGTCGCCGGAGACCGTCGCCACGCTGCTGGAGGACGCCGGTCTGGTGCGGCTGCGCGCCAAGGCGCGGCGGCTGGCGCGAGGGATTCAGCACAACGGCATCGAGCAGACGCTCTATGCGGCGGTGATGGAGGCGCTCGGGTTCAAGCACAACAAGGAACCGATGCGCCGGATCGCGGAACGGCTGCCCGTGGCGTCGCTGCGGGAACTGCCGGCCGTGCAGGCGCAGGGCCTGCTGCTGGGCCTCGCCGGGTTTCTGCCGGAACATACCGTGGCGGACCGTGATGAAGCCCCGCGACGCTATGTGAAGAAACTCTGGGACGCGTGGTGGAAGGCGCGCGACAGATTCGCCGACACGGCACTCGCCCACGATTCATGGCGGCTGGCGGGATTGCGGCCGGCGAATTACCCGTGGCGGCGGCTGGCGGCCGTGGCGCGGTTGCTGGCAGAGCATTGGGACCTCTGGCCTCCCATCGCCGCCGCGCTGGCATCGCAACCGGAATCCCAGCGTGTGTCACGGCTGGCCGCGCTGCTCACCCGGTTGGAAGATCCTTACTGGTCGCAACGCTCCAGTTTCACCTCGAAACCGAAGCCCAAGGCGGAATGCCTCATTGGCGCGACCCGCGCCGCCGACATCGTCGTGAACGTGTGGCTGCCCGCCGCCATCGCCCAAGGCCGGCTGCTGGGCCAACCCATGCTCGTCAAGGCCGCCGAGGCGGTTTTCGCCTCCCACCCGCCGCTGGAGTCCAACGCGCTGGTGAGGTTCACCGCGCACCGGTTATTCGGCCAGCGGGTGCCGCCGCGACTGCTCCGGACAGCGGCGCGACAACAGGGGCTGCTCCAGATTTTCCACGACTTCTGCCTGAACGACCGCAGTGCCTGCCAGCACTGTCCGTTCCCGAAAACGGCGATGCAGCTCACGCCCTGGCAGCGGCAAGCGTAAGCTGCATCGGTCTCGCTGGTATTCTAGTATTCAGCCATGTATCACCTCCCCGTTGAAGCGACCGGAATCTGCTGTGAACGGGTCACACCCGTCCGAAACGCAAACCTGTTCGAGCTT
>CAZAAF010000415.1:0-4807 GCA_964482575.1 uncultured Verrucomicrobiota bacterium
AACGCCACGGTCGGAATGCCAAAGAGGAGTTTTTCGTTGATCACCTCGATGGAGATGTCTCCTGTCCCAAGCTGGCGTGGGTCGAACTTCGTCAGGAGGTCAAACACAGTCTCCGGTTTCTGAATGGAGAGGGCAAATGCCGCCAGCGTCTTTTCGATTTCCGGCGTCACGCCTTCGCCCGCCCAATCGAGCCGCCGCCAGCAGCCTTCGTCAAACACATTCGTTGACAACGCGCGTTTGGCCATCGACCTCATGAGGGCGCGGACAGCGGCAGCCCGTGTCGGGTCCTGTTCCACGCGGTTGATGAGTGCCAATGACGTAAAGAACTGATTACTGTAGAGCGTGAAAGGCCAGCGCTTCTCCGGGGTGTTGGCTGACAGGAGCTTCCAGCGCAGATTGTCTTTTTCTGCGCCGAGTTGGTCGTCAAGCTCCGACCAGTGTTTGTCGCCGGTCGCCTCCTTCACGGCGGCGAGGCAGCTCATGAGCGAACACGCGCCGAAAAGCGTAAACTGTTTCCACGTAAAGCCGACATGGGCTTGGCGGCTGTTGTCTTCGACTTTGAGGATCCAGTTGTTGCGCTCCATACGGCTCGCGATCTTACCCAGTACGTCGGCGATGAACGTTTTGTCCTCCGCGGTCGCGAGCGGGCATCGCCGGTACCGCCACAACGCCTCGATGTAGGCGCAATGCTGGTCCCGCGAGGAATCGGGATAATAGCTCTTGCCGTCGGGATGCGGCCCGCGCGGCACAAAGCCCGGTTCAGGGCTGATGGCGGCCACGCGTTTCAGGCCGGCGAAGATCCAGCGTGCTATCTTCGCGAGTTCTTCGTCGTGTGTCGCGTCATACGCATCACATAGCGCAAACAGGAACTGGCCGTTCTCCAAAGCCACATCCTGAATACCGGAGCCGTAGCCGAAAGGTGTTGGCCGGCCATTGACCTGACCCTTGGCAATTTGCCCGGGCTTTTCGAGCGCGGCAAGTCCGCGTGGGCCGTTGAGACGGTGATGGTAGCAAACCTGGGTAGCCGGGCTCCCAAAACCGGCGATGTAATCGTGGCAAAGCTTTTTTACTTCGTCGACCAGGTGCTCTGGCGCACGGTTCTTCGGAGCGGAGCAGACACGGTTGGCAACAAAGCCCGTTGCACAAACCCCGAAAAAATGGCGCCGGTTCATGGCTTTGATGACGAGCTGAGGTTGTAACCAGCTTTCATTTGCCGGTGGACGAAAAGGTAGTAGATACTGCCCAGCACCACGGCGGCGCCGGCCAGCCAGGTGGCGATGCGGTGAAATTCACCCGCCATCAGTTTTTCATCCTGGCCCGCAGCGATACCGATGTAGCAGAGCACGGCGCTCCAAATGGCCGAACCGAGCAACGTGTAGATGGAGAACTTTGTGTAGTCCATTTCGACGATGCCGGCCGGGATTCCAATGAGATGCCGTACCACGGGCAACAAGCGGGAAATGAAAATGCCCATGGAACCGTAGTGGGCCGCCCAGCGCTCGGCTCCGTGGACTTTCTCGGGGGAGATGAAAATGTATTTTCCGTAGCGAAGCACCAACGGGCGGCCCAACCATCGCGAGGCCCAATACATCGCCGTGGCCCCCAGCCAGGAACCGACGGCGCCCGCGATGACAAGGCCGATCTGGGCTGGCCAGCCGGTCAGTTGAAAGCCGAGAAACTGCAGGCCTTTCGTCCATGCCAGATGGGCGGCCGGCGGGACGACCAGCTCGCTCGGCAGGGGAACGATGGAGCTTTCAACGGCCATCAGTAACGCGACGAGCGGATAACCGCCCGACTGCAGCGTTGCCAGGTACCAATCGATGAGAGGTTTGAACATGATGCCTTTTTCCTACCCGAAACCCCCGGTGGCGCCAAGCTTCTTGCGCACCCCGGGCATTGCAGCGTGGCGTCGAATCGTCTATTCTTGAGCCACGGTGAAACGGATTCTCATCATCCTGTCCGCGTGGATGTTCGCGGCTCTCACAGGGGCCGACGAGACCGGCACGGATGGCGTGACCCGCGACATCGAATGGCAGATTCAAAACCTCGCGGCCGATTCCGCCGTCTTGCGCGACCTCGCGGCGCAAAAACTGTCGCGTTATGGCGTGGTGGCCGCCGACGCCTTGGTGCACGCGCTTGCGACTGTGCCGTCCCCGGCTTTGCCGCGCGTTCGCGAATTGCTCTCGCATCTGCCGTTGACCAGTCCCGGGGATCCTCCGGAGGTGGTCAAGGCGCTTCAAAACTACAATCAACTGCAGACCGACAATCGGAAGCAGGTGGGGTACCAGTTGGCGGCCTTACCCATTGAGAAATCCGCGCCTGCCTTGCTGCGTCTCATTGCCTACGAGCCCAGCGAGCGGGTGGCATGGCAGATGGCCGCGCGGCTGCGGCCGTGGATTTCCAAGTGTCGCGACACGATTCTGGCCGCCCACCTGCCGCAGCGGCCGGCGGCGTTGCGGCTGCTGGCGTGGGCTCAACCGGAACGCGCCATTGAAAGGATGGAACAAGCCTGGGCGATGGCGCACCAGCGACAGAAGACGGGCGCGGACGAGGACTCGGCAGATTTGCTGAATGAGGTCGCCACGGACCTGGTGGCTTTGTATCGGGCCCAGAAGCGGTACGATGCCGTCGAGACCTGCTGGCGGCAGGTGGCGAATGATACGAAGGATCCAAACGCGGTATTGAATCTCATGGCGTGGCTGGCCGAACACAACCAGCCTGGGCGCGTCGAGGTTGAATGGAAACGGTATGCCGACGGGCTGGCGGGCGACGCGCGCGCCCTCTACATCCTGGCTCGCGCGGCCGGGGCTCGCGGCGAGTCCCAACAGGAGAGGGACTTTGCTGCGACGGCACGCTCGTTGTCGCCCCAGGACCCGGAACAACATCTGGTTGTGGGTGTATATCTGGTGCAGCAACACTGGCTCAACTGGGCTGCCAGCGAATTTGGCCGGGTGTTGGAAATGGTGGGGGCGGATGAACGTGACCGTGCGTTTGAAATCACGGCGCGGCTGCGACTGGCCGACATCCATGCCCATCGCCGCCAGTCCGACAAGGAGGCAGAGCAACTGGAAACCGCCATGCATCTCTACGAGGCGTTCCAGCAGCGGACGGGGGGCGGCGGTGCCATCACGGACCAAATTAACAATCTCAAGTGCCGTCTGTTGTTGATCGAGGCCGAACGCCAGGGTCAGGCCGGCCATGCCGAGGCCCGGGAAAAGGCGTTGTGCGAGACGCTCAAGCTGGCGCCCAATCATCCCGACGCGGTCATCGCGCTGGTGGAAGTGTTTCGTAAACGTGGCGCGGTTCAGGAGGCCGCGGACCTGGTGAAATCCTGCAGCGAGTTCTATCGCGCCCAAATCGCCGAACTCCCCGACGAGGCCGAGAACTACAACAACCTCGCCTGGTTGCTCGCGAACACCGGGGCTCATCTTCAGGAAGCCCTGAAATGTTCCCACAAATCGTTGGAATTGCAGCCGGATACGGCGGCCTATCTCGACACGCTGGCCGAGGTTTACGTTCGCCTCGGTCAGCCCGAACGCGCCATCGAATTTCAGAAACAGGCCGTGGGTTTGGAACCGGAAAACCTCGATTTGGCGGGTCGATTGGCGAAGTTTGAGGCTGCCGCCAGGAAGGTCAAACCGTGACGATCCTGGAGGTCTTTCCATCACGTGCTGCGTCCGGACTCGCGCTTGTCGCCTTCGCGGTCTGTTGCGCGGGCGTTCCGACGGGGGCCTTCGCGGATCCGGCCTCGTCGCGTGAACTCGCCTACAAGCAACAACATCTGCGTGAACGTTACGAGGAGATCGAACAGCAACTGACGCGGCTCGCGGACCTGATCGCGGCCAGCGATCCCGAAGGCGTTGCACGCGTTCAATCGGCCCTCAAAGCCTCCCGGGATGGCGTGGTGCTGTCGGACTTGCAGGAGATCATTCAATCGCTGTTGGTGAGCAAGACCAAGACGGCCACTGAACGTCAGACACGCGTGGTGGAACAGCTCCAGCGTGTACTTCAGTTGCTCCAGGGCCAGGAGTTGTCGTGGGAAGAGCTGCAGAAGCGGCTCGCCAATCTCGAACAGTTGCGGGATGCACTTCAGAAACTCATGGAACGCCAGCACAAGCTCGAACAGCAGTCCGGCGAGGCCATGAAACGCGAAGCCGAAGGCCGGCAAGCCGATCCCGCCACGCTCGACAAGCAGAAGAAGGAGCAGGCCGCCACGCGTGGCGACACGGAGAAAACTGCCGCGGAGAACCGGCAGGCCGACAAGTTTCCTCCCGACACCGTGGATCCAAAGGCGATTGAGCGTGCCGCCGCCGAAATGCAAAAGGCCGAGAAGGCTCTCGGCGAGAACAAGGTTGCCGAGGCCAATACCCACCAACAGCAGGCGCTCGATGAACTTCAGGCGGCCATCGGCCAGATGCAGTCGCGGCTCGAAGCCGAGAAGGCGGCGCAACGGGAGCGGATGCGCACGGAACTCAAGGACGGTCTCAAGGCGATGCTTGAAAAGCAGAAGAGCATCACCACGGCCACGGCGGAACTCGACAAGCAGATTCCGCCGAAGAAATCGCCGCCGCGCGAGGCCGCTCTCAAAGCGGCGGGGCTCGCCGCTGACGAGGCGGCCCTTGCGGATCGCAGCGAGGCGTTTCAGCAGAAATTACGCGAGGATGGCACGACCGCTGTCTTTGGCCAGGTGCTGCAACAAACCACCGGTTTGCTCCGCGACGCCGATGCACACCTGAAGAAAGTCCAGACAGGCACACCCGTCCATGGGACCCAGAAGCTGGCTGAGATGAATTTTCAGGAACTGATC
>CAZAAF010000416.1:0-4789 GCA_964482575.1 uncultured Verrucomicrobiota bacterium
TCTCGCGCGGCTTCCCGGCCTGGGCGCGCTGGAGGAGCGCCTCGATGCGCAACTGTTCCGGGCCGACACCATCGAGCGGCGCGATCTTGCCCATGAGCGCGTGATAAACGCCGCCAAACTGGCCGGTCTTCTCGATATGGAGGATGTCCGCCGCCCGCTCCACGACGCAGATGAGCCCCTGGTCGCGCCGCGGGCTGGTGCAGATCTCGCACGGGTCGGTGGCGGTGTAGTTGCCGCAGCGGGAGCAGTTCTTGATGCCGCCCCGCGCCGCGCGAATCGCCCCGGCGAGTTCCTCCGCCAGCCGCGGCTCGCTCTGCATGATGAAGAGCGCGAGTCGTTCCGCCGAGCGCGGCCCGATGCCGGGCAGCTTCTTCAGCGCGTCAATCAACTGGCGGACGGGTGCGGGGTAGTCGGGCATGGCGGAAGTCAGGGTTCAGAGGTCTGTTCTCAGTTCCCAGTTTGAAAAACGAAGTAGGATCCACAACCGGCCACGGCTCCCCGGCCACTGGCACTGGATCAAAGGCTGAATCCCGGCGGCAGTTGCAGGCCGGCGGTGAGCTTGGACATTTCGGCCTCGCTCATTTTCCGGGCGGCATCGAGCGCGCCGTTGACGCCCGCCAGCAGGAGGTCCTGCAACATCTCGACGTCGTCGGGGTTCACGGCGCTCTTGTCCACCGTGAGGCTCGCGAGCGTGCCGTCGCCTTTCGCGACGACCTTGACCACGCCGCCACCGGCGGTGAACTCGACGGTCTTGTTGGCCAACTCAGCTTGCATGCGGGCCGCGTCGGCCTGCATCTTCTGAGCCTGTTTCATCAATTTTCCAAAGGAGGGCATGGGAATTCAGTTGTCAGTTATCAGTGGTCAGTATTCAGAAATTGGAAATCAGAATCAAAAGTCAGCGGATGACATCAGGTGCGGACGGTGACGATCTGGCCGCGGAAAATCTCCAGCGCCTTCTTGATCAAGGGATCGTTGCGGAAATCCTTCTCGTCCCGCGGCGTGGAGGGGGCCGTGGACGGCCTCGCCGCCGGCGGTGGCGCGGCGGCCACGGGAGCCGCCGGTGCAACAGGCACGGGCACCCGCGCGGCGCTCTCGGGAGCCGGCGGCACGGACTTCCGGGCATCCAGGTCGGGATCGTCGGCCAGCTCGAAATGAAGCCCCACGTCGTGGCCGATGAACTCGCGCAGCTTGGTTTGCAGCACAGTCTTGAAACGCGGCGACCCCAGAAAATCCATGGCCGACTTGAATTCCGGGTCGAACCCGATGGTGAACACGCGCCCGTCGAACCGCAACGGCCGGCCCTGGTTCAGGAACTCGCGGCCGAGCGGCGCGGCCTGCGCGAAATGCTCGTGCACATATCCCCAGATCGCCTTCACCTTGGCCGTCTCGGGTCCGTAGGTCGTCACGGGCGGCGGCTCGGCCACGGCGTCTTGATGGTGTTTCGGTGCGAACGCGACCGGTTTCGCCGCGACGACGGGCCTGGCTGCCGCGGGCGCGGCCACCGGCGCCGGCGTGCCGGAGGCGGGCGGTGTGCCGCCGCGAAGGGCGTTGAGCTTCTGCAACACCAGATCCAGGCTCGCCGCCTCGCGCGCCTGGCTGGCCTTGATGAGCGTGACCTCGAAGAGAATCCGTTTCGATGCGGTGTACCGCAGCTTGTTCTCGGCGCCGGTGAGCACCTCGAGCACGCGCAGCAACGCATCGGCTTCCACGGACGCGCTCTGCTTCTTCAACTCGGCCAGCTCGGCATCCGTGGCGTCCACCGCCCCGCTCTGGTCGCCCGCCATCTTCACGACGAGCAAGTTGCGGAAATGCTCGATCATTTCCGTCAGCAACCGCTGGAGGTCCTTCCCGGACTCCGCCAGGTCGTTGAACATCTTCAGCGCCTCGCTGGCCCGGCCATCGAGGATCGCGCCGGACAACTCCACAATCCGTTCATGCGCGGCAAGGCCGAACACGCCGAGCACGTCGTCCTCGGCGATCTTGTTGCCGCAAAAGCTGATCAACTGGTCGGTGGTGCTGAGTGCGTCGCGCATGCAGCCCTCGGAGCCGCGCGCGATGGCCAGCAGCGCCGCGTTCTCGATCTGGACCTTCTCGTCCTTCGAGATGGCGGCGAGGTGCTTGACGATGAGCGAGGTGGCGAGCCGGCGGAAATCGAACCGCTGACAGCGCGAGAGGATGGTGAGCGGCAGCTTTGCCACCTCGGTGGTGGCGAACACGAAGATGACATGCTCGGGCGGCTCCTCCAGCGTTTTCAGCAGCGCGTTGAACGAACCGCTCGAGAGCATGTGGACCTCGTCCACGATGTAAATCTTGTACTTCCCGCGGGTCGGCGCGTACTTGACGTTCTCGATGATCAACTCGCGAATCTTGTCCACCTGCGTGTTCGAGGCGGCGTCGTACTCGAGAACATTGAGGCTGCTGCCGGAGGTGATCTCCTTGCAGCTCGCGCACTGGTCGCACGGCGTGGGCGTCGGGCCTTTTTCGCAATTGAGCGCCTTGGCGAGGATGCGGGCGGTGGTGGTCTTGCCGGTGCCGCGGGGACCGACGAGGAGATACGCATGGGCAATGCGCGTGTTCTTGATGGCGTTGACGAGCGTCTGCGTGATGTGCTCCTGGCCGACGACGTCGTCGAACTGCTGGGGCCGCCATTTGCGGGCGAGAACTTGATATTGAGCCATGACCGTGACCTGTGATCCGTAATTCGTCCCTTGTAAGGGATCTGTTCTGACCCGCGCCCCGTCAAACCTGATCCAAAATGGCGAAGCCCGGAGGGCGGATCACCCACACAAAAAAAGCAGGCCGTGCACCCGATGTCGGTCGCCGACCGAACGGCGATGCCGCGTATCTCGGCTCAGGCCAGGCAGCTCCACGGCACACGAAAAAATCGGTTTACCGTTGCTACCTTCCGGTCCTGGCGGGGTTCGCCGCCTTCCGTCGCATGGAACCCAGCCGTCAACACCTCGATACGCGGTTCGTCCCGCCCACTCGGCGGTCTCGACCGGGAATTCAACCCTGCTGCAGCGGGTTGCAGGTCCGGCCGGCTCGCGCCGGTCGTCAGGGCACCGCTACCGCCCCGTCTAGCACGACCAAAAAAAACTGGAGCCTACGATCGGGCTCGAACCGATGACCTGCGGTTTACGAAACCGCTGCTCTACCAACTGAGCTACGTAGGCAAAACACTTGTTTTTACGGGCTTTTTTTTAACGATTTATCGATCCGCGATATCGACCACTTCTTCCAGAGCCTTCAAATGCTCTGGCCGACAAATCAAGCGCTCACTCAAAACAAGTGACAAAGAACCAGCCAAACGACGGTTGGAATCTTTACGTCAGAAGGTTTCAAAACTCAACACAAAAGCAAGCGGCGTTCTTTTCAAAGGCCTTGCCGCTCGCTGGCTCGAAGCTGCCGGCGGCACGATGAAACCACAATCCCGCCGGGAGAACTTCAGAAATGGCTTCCGAACCGACCGGAGACGGAGGCGCTACGGAAGCTTCGGAAGATATTTTCCAACTCGATGCCATGGAAAAGACACCGGGACTTGAGGAAACAACGTATTGAAGACGCCGGTTGAGACGTTTCTGGCTGTGTTGGATCTGGGCGGAAGACTCGCTCCGGCGGAAGGAGGCGGTTTGCGCGCGATGCTGCCCCCCGCCTGTCCGACAAAACTCAGTGAAGCCATACAAACCCAAAAACCGAGGTTGTTGGGTTTGCTGGCGCTCCTGTCCAGCCCACAGTTCATCATGGTGCGCTCTGGGGTTGGACCACAATTGTTGTTCTGGACCGCCAGCGAAGAAGGCCGCAACTTGCTGATCTCCTACGGCGCACCGCCGGAGATCATTTACACCCGGAATGAGTTGACAGTAATTGCCCGAGTCAACCCTGACTCCGAAGCCCTGATGCTATTGAGCGAATGCAAGCGCCTCTTTGGCAGCCGCCTCCAAGCGGCTGACCGGACTCACTGTTTCGAGTCACCGAAGAGTTGGTCTGTGGCTGGGTTGAGCTGCCCACGGTTTGTTGGGTTCTGTCCATCTCCATAAGCCTCTTCCCCGTTTCCCGCTTGATTCGAGGTGTGATTTCCACAGGAAACCACCAGTTGTTGTTTTAATCAGTTTTCCATCGAGGCTGGAAGCATCTGAAGGCGAAATGAGGACTTGGAGAGTTGGCACGAAACATTAAGCGGGGGGCTTTACAGGAAACAAACCACCTTCATCGCTCGATACATACTCTGCTGCCCCATCAACCTCATTCGTCCTTTCCAGTGGGCTGCGGTGACTCACCCAAATTCACGCGTTTCCAGAACTCCTCTACCGGCAGACCGTTGATCGTCTGCAGTGTCTTGATTGAGCGCAGGATTACCGTGTCGCGAGCCGCCACGAAATCACAGGACAGGTCGCGCAGATTCGGCATTGTTTTCAAGGGAGACAAATCCGTGACCGCAGTGAATTTGCAGCTCAGAAGTGTCAAAGGCATTCCACTAAGCGGAGTAAGATCAGATACTCTTGTTCCGTTCATCCATAGGGCATCCAAAGGCATGCCCTTGAGCGGGGATAAATCACAGACTTTGGTGCTGCCGCAATTAATCTTCTTTAGTTCCGTCATGGTCCGCAGGGGGGATAGATCGCCCACTTGAGTGCTGGCGCAAGAAACCAACTGCAAAGGCATGCCGGCGAGCGGCGACAGGTCAGCAAGATTACTGTTCCTGCAGAAGAACGTTTTAAGATTCGTCAGGGCGCGCAGTGGCCAAAGTTTCGTCAGGGTCGCGTTGGGTAAAGAAACCCCGTTCACCTCT
>CAZAAF010000417.1:0-4787 GCA_964482575.1 uncultured Verrucomicrobiota bacterium
GTGGGTGGCGAGATGACTCCTGCCGTCCGCGATGCCATCCCGGCGCTTTGCGAGCGTGTCGTGGCCGCGCTCCACGAGCCCCCGGCCGCCGTGTGAACGGCCGGTGATTGCGTTCGTTGGGCGGGCATGCGATAAGACACCGACCGCCTGTTGGAAGGAGACATGATATGCACCTGCCTTGCCCGCGCTGTTTGACCGCCTTGGTCCCGATCGGATTGTTTCTGGCGATGGTTTCCGGCGCCACGTCGCAGGAGGAAGCCAATCTGATCCGCAATGCCGGTTTTGAAGAGGGCACGGCTTCCTGGAGCCTGCCGAAGACGTTCCGTGTCGTTGATGACATGGCGCACGCCGGCGCGCATTGCCTGCGGCTGGTCAACACGAACAAGGCGACCTACCTGCTTGCCTTGCAAAAAATCCAGTTCAAGCCGGGCATGAAATACCACTACCGCGTATGGATCAGGACGCGCGGGGTGAAGGGCGAGGAGAGCGGGGCGTCCGCCTGCATGGAGTGGGGCGGCGCGAAAGGCTGGCTCGGCGGCAGCTACGCTTCGGGCAAGAAGGGCGATTGCGATTGGACGCTGGTCGAGGGCGTCACCAGTCCGATTCCGAAGGAGGCGACAGGCGTCCACCTCAGCCTCTATTTGCGCAAGGGCATGGTTGGCACGGCGTGGTTCGACGACGTGTGCGTGGCCGAACACTACCCGCCCGCGTTGGACGCCGCCCTGCTGCGGCCGAACTACCGGGGCCTGTTGCGAAAGAACGCCGCCGACCCGCGCGTGGTCGTGCGCGCGAATCTCGCCGATTTCATGAAAGGCCAGGTCAAGCCGGAGCAGACGACGCTGGTCTGCACCCTCCTTGCCGGCGACAAGACCGTGCGCGAGCAACGCATCCGGAATCCGAAGAGCGGCTTCAATGACATCACACTCGATGCGAAACCCCTGGCCGTGGGGGATTACCGGGCGCGTGTTGAATTGCTGGCGCCGGACGGAACGTTGCTGGGCCGGCAGGAGTTTGAAATCCACAAGCTGGCCGCCAATGCCCCGCAACCGGCGGTGTTTATCGACAGCCACAACCGGACCCTCGTCAACGGCAAGCCCTTCTTCCCGCTCGGCTGGTACTTCGGGCCGGGACCCGGGACCAGGAACTTCGAGGAGCATCTCGACCGTGTCGCCGCGAGCCCGTTCAACACGATCATGTGCTACGGCGTCAACTATGGCAGCGTCGACAAGGTGCGCGCCTATCTGGACGCCTTCACGGCACGCAAGTTGAAGCTCATCTACTCCATCAAGGACGTGTTCGCCGGCACGACGTATTATCATGAGCCGGTGCTTGGATTCCGCGGGGAGGAGGCCATCGTGCGCGGCGTTGTTCCACTGTTCCGCGACCATCCGGCGTTGCTCGCGTGGTATTTGAACGACGAACTGCCCCTGACGATGCGCGACCGGCTGGATGCGCGGCAGCGACTCGTACAGCAGCTCGACCCGAACCATCCGACGTGGGCTGTGCTTTACCAAGTGGACGAGTTTTACGGCTACCTCAACTCCGCCGACGTGCTCGGCGCCGATCCCTATCCCGTAGGCGACCGGCCCGTGACGATGGTGGTGGACTGGACGAAGAACTGTGCGGCGGTGTCGGACGGTTCGCATCCCTTGTGGATGGTGCCGCAGGCGATGGACTGGGCGTGCTATCACAAGGATCGCGCCGACAAATACCGCGCGCCCACGCTCGACGAGGAACTGGTGATGACCTACCTCTGTCTCATCCACGGCGCACACGGCCTTGTCTATTATTGCTACCACGATCTGATGCAGGACCGGCTCGGCTTCGACAAACGCTGGGCCGACATGCTCATCGTGGGCAATGAAGTGAAACAGCTTTTCCCCGCACTGCTCTCGACGGCGAAACCGCCGAAGTTGGAGGTCAAGCCGGGGAGTGATGCCGTGCAGTACGCGGTGCGTGCGGACGATGCCGGCGGCCGGTATGTGTTGATGGCCAATCCCGACCCGAAGGAATCCGCGACCGTGCGGGTTGCGGTGTCATCGCACGCCAGGCTGCAACTGCTTCAACGAGGCCAAGCCAGACCCCTGAAGGCGGCCAAGGGAGAGTGCGAGGTCGCGCTGGAACCGATGAGTGCCGCGACGTTGATCGTGAAATAGGCGGGATGCTCAGAACTCGAGCTTCATCCCGTCGCGGGCGATGACCAGTTTGTCAGCGAGACCGTATTCCGCGGCCATCGCTGGCAACTCGTCCCGTTTCTCCCACAACTGCCGGTGCAGATGCGTCATCGCCACGCGCTTGACCGGTTTGTCGCGCAGCGTCTCGAACAGCGAGACCGGCGAGAAGTGCGCGCATTCCGTGACGAGCAAATCCAGCGGACGGTCGAGCACCGACAGCAGGTCGCGCGCCTCGCCCATGTCCCCGCTGTAGGCGATGCGCTTGCCGTTGGCAGCCAGTTCGTACAGGAACGGCTCGCACGCGATGCGGTGTTTGTCGCCGGCCACGCGCCGGATGGAGTCGAGGTGCGTGGTGCGATGGGGCGTCACCCGGACCGCGCCGATGTTGAACGTCTGGCCGTCGTGCACCGCCTGGAAATCCACGTTGAACTTGATCAATTCCGGGAACAGATAGGTGTGGAGGATGAGCTGGTTGAACGTCTCTACGCCTTCGGCCGGCATATACACGGGAATGTCACGGGTGCGCTTGGCTTCCAGCCACATGCCGATGATGACCTGCGGCAGTCCGGCCACGTGGTCCGGGTGCAGGTGCGACAACAGGATGGCGTCGATTTTCCCGAAATCCACGCACTCGAACGCGAGGTTTTTGGCGCAGGGTTCGCCGCAGTCGAGCTGGATGACCCGTCCGGCCATGTGGGCTACCAGTGAGGCGTGCGAGCGTTCCCAGCTTGGGATGGCGTCGCTGGTGCCTAGGAACGTGATGGAATCGGTTGCCATGATATCCTTCCGTGTACGTCAAATAGTGCGACAATACTCCTTCGGTTTCAACTTCCAAACGGACACGCCGCAGAACCGCGGCCCTTCCGGGCAGACCGGCCGCTGGCCCGCGAGGTCGCGCAGCCCGCACGGCGGCAGCAGGTACCGGGCAATGCGCGGGTTCACCGTGCGGACTTGCTCGGCCTCGTCGATGCTCGCGCGCCAGATTTCCTCCTGCGCGTTGTAACAGAGCCGCATCCGGCACTTGTGCCAGAGCGCCGCGAGGTCCGCCGATTCGGTGTAGCGGATGCTGACGGCGTTCGGCAGTAGATAGGATGCGAATTCATCCGGCACACCGAGCGCGCGCAACCGGCGGATGCCGGCCCAGGTGGCGTCCATGGTCTCCCGGTAAAGCGCGTTGGCCGCCGCCGAGCCGTCGAGGGTCAGCAGCGTCGGCGTGATGTAATCCGGTTCGTCGGTCAGATAGGCGCGCAACGCCGGCCGCGACGCGGGCGTCATCCGGTGGCGCTGGTCCTGGCTGTCGGCGCTGTGGCTGAGCTTGCGGCGGAACGTGTAGTGCGGATGCGCCATCGCCCGCATCATCTTCGCGTGCGTGGCTAGGTTCATCTCCTCGCCCAGATAGCGGTTCTGGGCCGGGTTCATCGTCCAGTCGATCGCCTCATCGTCGCCCAGCTCGTCGCGCGTCAGGCCGAACACCTCGCGCACCGCGTCGGCCAGCAGCCGCTCGTTGTCGCGCTTGAAGTCCACCAGTTTCGACACGCGTCCGCCGAGCTCGCGGTCGAATTCCTCGCGGAACTGCCGCGACCGCGCCGGCGTCGCCCGGGCGCCGCTCTCCTTGAGCCCGGCGAGAAAGGCATGCTCCAGCGTTTCCTCCAGCGGAATCGGCTCGTTGATGATGGACCTGTATTCCGGCGCGACGCGCAACAATTCCTCCACCATCCGGCCGACCACCACGCGCTGCTCCAGCGGTGTATCGAACTGGTGGATCAGCCGGTGATATCGCAGCAGTGTGATGCCGCTGACGGTGTGGTAGAGGAACGTGAACGTTCCCACCGGCAACACATAGCGCGCCACCTCCATGCACCGCTTGCGGATCTCCTTTTCGTACAGCGCCGCGGCTTTCCCGCGTCCGCGGAACCGCGCGAAATACTCGCGGCTCGCCACCGGGAACAGCAGGTCGCACATCCGGTCGTAGGCGTCAAACTGCCGGCGCATCGTCTCGCGATACACCGTCAGCGCCTCGCCCGCCAGCGGCGGCACGGCACAGAGGCTCGGCTTCACCGCCACGTAACGCTGACTCACCTGCTCGCTGTTGTAGAACGGATGGCTGTGCAGGAAGTTCCAGACGAAATGACGGCTGACGTTGTTCAGCGTGAACTGGAAACTCGCATGCTGGAACACCGTGTGGTGGCCCGCCTGGAACAGCGATGTCCCCAGCTCGTCGCGCAGCTTGAGCCGTTTGGTCTTTTTGGCCGCGTCGTCCACGTCCAGCCCGGCGACCTGTTCGGCGGTGACGATGCCCTTGGAACTGTAGCAGGTGCGCGCCGTGGCGATGGCGTTGTCGAACGGCCGGGCGAAGCTGTTGACCAGCCTCACTTCCGGCGCGGCGCTCAAAAAAGTGTCTGTTGGTACGTTGGACATGGATGCCAAATTTAGCAGTGCTTCGCCCGATTGCCAGCAAACTTCTGGCGGGCCGTGATGGCGTCTGTTAGCCTCCACGCTGGCATGACGGCAGATGGACGAAAACTCTGGCGATGGATCGCGGCGGCGGCGGTCTGTTTTGCGGCGCTGAGCGCCTTGGTGCACCTGCGCGCGTTGGACCGGTTTGATCGCGTT
>CAZAAF010000418.1:0-4780 GCA_964482575.1 uncultured Verrucomicrobiota bacterium
TCGAACCAGACGATCCAGGCGTCCACCGGCTGGCCGGCGAGCACGCGCGCGATCTCGAGCAACGCCGCCGTGCTGGAGCCGCCGTCGTTGGCGCCGACGAACTTGAACTTCGGGAACCACTTCGTGTCGTAGTGGCCGCCAATAATGAACCGGGGCGGGCAGTTCGGCCGCGTTTTGGCGATGATGTTCTTGAACGTGATGGGGCCGCGCGGCGTGTTGGTGGTGAAGACATCCTCCTCCACCTGCAGCGTGGTGGCGTGGAGCTGTTCCTGGATGTAGGCGGCCGTGTGCGCCAGCGCCTCCGACCCCGACGGGCGCGGGCCGAAGCCCACGACGCGCTCCAGGTCGTGCCACGCGCGGTCCGCGTTGAACCGGCTGGCGAGATCCGCCGGCAGCTTGGATTTGACGGTCTCGGCGGGCTTGCCGCCACAGCCGAGGAGACAGAGGGCGGACAGCAGAAGGCAGAAGGCAGAAGGCAGAAGGCAGCGGAGGGAAGGCAGACAGCAGTGCGCAGAAGGCGAAATGCGAAAGGCAGACAGACCCCGTCGGAAGGTGGAAAACGTTGTATTTCCAGCTTCTGACTTCTGGCTTCTGACTTCCGGCTTCCAGCTTCCAGCTCCCGCCTTCTGCCTTCTGCCTTCTGCCTTCTGCCTTCTGTTCTCTGTCTTCATCTCCTCACAGCTTGCCGCCATTCCGCGGCCTTTGCAATCCGCTTCGACAACGCCGGATGATCGTGGAACAGGAATTCCACCACCGGATGCGGTTCCATGTCGGCGAGGTTCTGCGTGCCCAGCTTGCGCATGGCCGACTCGAACGCCGCCGGGTCGCGCGTCATCTCCAGCGCAAACCAGTCCGCCCGGTACTCCGCCCGGCGCGACCACGCGCGCGTCAGCGGCGAGGTGGCCAGCGAGAACAGCATCAGTCCCAGCACCAGCAGCGGCAGGTGTTCGAGGTTGGCCAGGTCGCCGCCCGTGGCCGCCCGCAGCCAGAGGTCGCTCGCCCACAAACCGGCGGCGGTCAGCATCGCGCCCGCGGCCAGATGCTTCCAGACGTCGCGGTGATGGTAATGCGCCAGCTCGTGCGCCAGCACCACTTCGATTTCCGGCGCGGTGAAGGCCGCCAGCAACGTGTCGCCGAGCAGGATGCGCCGCGTCTTCCCGAATCCCGCAAACGCCGCGTTGGCCTTCTTCGTCTTCTCGCCCAGCGCGAGGCGAAACACGCCCACCACCCGCGCGCCCACCCGGCCCGCCATCGCCTGCAGTGTCGACGCGAGCGCCGCGTCCTCCAGCGGCGTCAGCTTGTAGAAAATCGGGAGGATCACCACCGGCAGGATGAAACCGATCACCAGCGAAAACGCCGTCATGAACGCCGCCGCCCACGCCCACCACCATGCGCCCGCCGCGCGCAACAGCGCATAGACGGCCTCGCCCGCGATGACCATGAAGACGAGCGCCAGCGCGAAGCCCTTGATCTCATCCCAAAACCATCCGGCGAACGTCTGGTTGGACAGGTGGAAACGATGCTCCATCCGGAAACCGCTGGCGTAGCTCCACGGCAGCGTCCAGAGCGACCCGCCGGCGAGCAGGGCGGCCACATAGAAGGCCACCGCGCCCCACTCGTTGGGCGCGAGCCGGTGGGCCAGCGAGGCGAGCCACCGCGAGCCGCCGGTGACATAAAACACCACCAGCGCGACGACGACGCACGCGAGTTCACCGAGATGCAGCCCCAGCTTGATCCGCGCATAGCGCTTGGCCGCCGTCGCGCCGGCAGCCGGGCTGGCGTCCGTGTCGTGCGGCGTTGCCGGCGGCGTGGGGTCAGGCCCGTTCGCCATAATTGAGGCCCATCGTGCCCAGCATGGGATTGAAGACGCGGATGTTGACCATGCCCTCCCGATGCATCATCGATTCCAGGCCGCGCTGGGCCGGGAAGGTCCGCAGCGACTCAATAATATAGACATACGTCTGCGGGTCGCGGTGGAAAATCCAGCCCATCACCGGCAGCACGGCGCGCAGGTAGGTGTTGTAGAGCGCGCGGATCAGCGGGTGGGCCGGCTTGCCGAAATCGAGGATCACCATCCGCCCGCCGGGCTTCAGCACGCGCAACATCTCGCGCAGGCATTGGTCGAAGTCCGCCACGTTCCGCAGCCCGTACCCGATGGTGACGGCGTCGAAGCTCGCGTCTGCGAACGGCAGCCGCAACGCGTCGCCGCGGGCGAAGGCCGCCGTTGTGTCCGCGGCCCGCCGCCGCTGCCGGGCCACTTCCAGCATCGCCTGCGTGAAATCCGCGCCGACCGCCACCGCGCCGAGCCGGGCCGCCTCGAACGTCATGTCGCCCGTACCGCAGCAGAGGTCGAGCACGCGGGCGGGGGGCGCCACACCGCGCAAGGCCAGCCGGACCGCGCGCCGTTTCCAGAGGCGGTGCAGGCCGAAACTCTGCAGATCGTTCGCCAGGTCATAACGCGGCGCGAGCTGCGTGAAAAGCCGCTCCACCTTCGGCGCGCGCTGGGCGTCGTGACTGAGGAATTTGTTTGGCATGACTGGCGAAATTTGCGATGCAATCTAGTGTAAGCACAACCGATGTCCACGTTATTCTGGTCATGAATACATTCATCAATCGCCGGGAGTTCGTGCAACGGAGTTCCGTGGCCGCCGCCTCGCTGGCCGGGCTGCCCTGGGTGGGGCGCGCCGCCGACGCCCCCGTCCCCGTCCTCAGCGCGCTCGACTCCTCGTTCGTCCGCCCGCCGCTGGCGACGTTTGCCGTGGTCACCGACACCCACTTCGACATTCCCGTCGAGGGGAACGGCGAACACGACTTCACCCGGTGGGCGAAACAGGCGCTGGCCGACGTGCAGGCGGCGGGCGTGGATTTCGTCATCCACCTGGGCGACGTCCTCAATTTCCCTCCAGCCCGCAGTGGCCCGCGGCGGTGAAGCTCGCGCGCGAGCAACTGGCGGGCTTGCGCGTGCCGGCGTACGCGGTGCCGGGCAACCACGATGTGGGCCAGAAACCCTCGCTCACCGCGCCGGCGCTGGCCGCCGACCGCGTCCGGCAGGAGTGGCTCGACGCCTTCCGCCAGCAGTTCAAGGACGACTATCATGTCGTGGACCGCGCGGGCTGCCGCGTCATCCTGCTGAACTCCCAGTTGTTCAACACCGACCTGCCCGCCGAGCGCGCGCAGTGGGACCGGTTGCGCGGCGACCTCGACGGCGCGAAGGGGATGAAGGTGGTCCTCGGCTTTCACATGCCGCTGTTCTGGTGCCGGCAGGACGATCCCGGCCCCGGCAACTACCACCTCGTGGACGAGCCGGTCCGCGGGCAGTTGCTGGAGCTGATCCGCCGCTACAAGGTCCGCGCCGTGCTCACGGGCCACGCGCACCAGCCGATCGCCAACGTCTGGAACGAGGCGCTGATGCTCACCGCGCCGTCCACGTCGTTCGCGGTCTCCTACGGTTTTTACCCCGGCCTCAAGGGATTCAACACGCAGCCCTCCAAGCTCGGCTGGCTCCTGGTGCGCGTGTATGAGGATGACCTCATCATCAACCGTTTCCGCCCGCGCGCGGAGGCGCCGCAGGCGGGCGCCCGCCGGCTCGTGGCGCGGCAGGCGGCGGAAAACACGCGCTGTCATCTGGCCACGATGGTGGCCGCGCCGCGCATGAGCAAACCCCGCTGGGCGCCGGAACTGGTGGCGGACGGCCGGCGCGACAGCGGGTCCAGGCCCGCGGCGGACATCGAGCACAGCGCCTGGAGCAGCGCCAACTCCGGCACGGCCGGCACCCAGGAATGGATCCGCCTCACGTTCGCCGAACCGGTGGCGATGGACCGCATCGTGCTCTGGCCGCGCTTCGATGCAACCGGCGCGGCCTTGTGCTTCCCCACGGATTTCGTCGTGCAGGTGACGGAGGACGGCAAGGCGTGGACGACGGTGAAACAATTCTCCGCGTTCAAGCCCGAGCCGAAGACGCCGGTGACGGTGAATGTCCCGCCGGTGAAGGCGGTGGCCGTCGCGGTGGTCGCCGGGCGGCTCTCCAGCGCGCGCTCCGGCAAGTATTGTTTCCAGCTCATGGAGTTCGAGGCCTTCAACGGCGCGCAGCAACTGATGCCCGCCGCCGTGAGCGCCTCGTCCACCGCCGGCGACAACGTGCCGACGCGGCTCGATTGCCCGCTGCTCGAAGTCGCCGACCTCGGCGTACGCTACCTGCGGTTGGTCGGCGCGATCAATACGGAGGACTACATCCGCGCGCTGGCCCTGTCGCGCCGGCTCGGCCTGCGGCCCGTGATGAGCCTGCCGCCGGAGCCGTCCATCGTGAAGGACGCCATGCGCACCGTCGGCCGGCTCGCCGCGCTGGTCGAGGCGCCCAACGCGGAACTCTTCAACGCCGCGATCGCCGCCGGCGGCATCAACTCGCACCTGATGATCGGACCGTTGACGCCCGACAAGATCGTGGACGCCATCGCGCTCGGGGCCATCTGGGTTTCCGTCGTGCTCGACGGCCAGGGCAAGACCGGCCGCGACCTGGCGCAGCAGGTGGAGCGGATTCGCACGGCGTATCCCAAGACGGTCTTCTGGTTCGACATCGCCAACCCGCCCGCCGCGCCGGGGCAGGTGGCGCAGTTGTTCCTGCTCACCTACGGCCTCGGCGTCATGGTCAACATCCTCCCCGCCCTCCCGGCCGAGACCGGGGCGTTGCTCGACCGCGACTGCGACCCGACGCCGGCGTTCCGCACGTTGCAGGCGTTTGCCACGGCCATGGGCGAACCGATGCGCCGGACGCAGGAGGCGC
>CAZAAF010000419.1:0-4774 GCA_964482575.1 uncultured Verrucomicrobiota bacterium
AGGGCGTGTTCCACGAAAACGCGTTGGGTTTTCCCTGCGCGCATTCGTCGGGCGTCGGCAAAACCACGTTCCCGTCGAGGGGCGCGAAATCAACGAGAAGCCCTTTCGGATGCATGAAACGTTTCCAGATTTCCCGATGGGCCGCGTCCATGTGATGGGAAGTTTCGGTCGCGGTGGAATTCGCCGGTGATACAACCGGGTGACGGCCGGGCGACTGTCCAGCCGGCAACGCGTAGTACGCACACTCGGCAAAGAAGAACTCCGACCTGTAGAGCTTCGAGTAGTCGTAGTGGCGAATCGTGCGCTCGACGGCGTCGCGGCCGGCGCCGTCCCCCGCGAGCGCGACAATCGCTGCGCCCGCCAGCGGGTTCCTCATGTATTTCGCCTCATAGTGCTTTCGCTCGCCTCGCTTGGCCTTGTCCACAACCTTGGACTGTTTCTCAGCCTCCGCCTGCGTCGTCTGCGGCTGCCAGGGCACAAAGACCGCCCGCCAGTTCGCCTCGCCGTAAACTCTCGTGTCGTTGTTGTCGAACTGCTTGTGCGCCTCGATAGTTGCGAGCGCATTCGAAGCGTTGAGGGCGAGACCGGCGCGATAGTGGTTGCGGAGGGTTTCGTCGGTCTCCGTTGCGGCGAGTTTCGCCAGCGATCCTTGCGAGCCGACGTAAATCCACAATTGATACTCATCAATGCTCTTGATCGCCTCGCGGTCGGAACCGTAGCCGGCGGCGCAAATCTCCGCGCGCGTCTTCCCGCTGCCTTGGGGACACTCGGCCGCCGCCTGCCGATAGCGTTCGAGCCAGACGGTGTCGTGCGTCACATCATGCATCGCGCGGAGCATGAACAGATAGCGGGCGGCATCGCGGAACAGATGTCCCTGAAAACCACCCCGGAACTGGCCTTTGAACGCGCCGTCGCAGGGACATCGCCACGAAGTGCCCTGGAGCACGTCCGCCACCTCCTTCATTTTGGCCGCGATTTGTTTGCGTTCCGCTTCGGTGGGAAGGCCGCTCATGACATACGCGTGCAGACCGTAGAACCACGGATGCGTTTGGTCGTCCGAGCCGAGCGGGTAATGGCACCTGCCGTCCGTGCCCATGCCTCGCACGATCATGCCGGGCACATCGGAGACGGAGGCGCACGTCAACAGTCCTTGAGCCAGACGCCGCGCGTTGGCTTTGTCCGTTTCGTTCCCGCTGCGGCGGGCGCGCTCGCAGGCGGCCGGCAGATAGAGCCCCGTGAACATCGGCCCGTTCTCGATGGGGCTCCACCAGCCAATCGCGTTGGGTCGTCCCAACTTGCAATCCTCCGGCGTCGGGATTTCGCCGAGGTTGTCGAGAAGGATCCCATGCCGGTCCACCCGCTGGCTCCACAAGACCGCATGCGCTTGCTCGACCGCTTCAGAAGCGGATTTCCAGAAATCTGGAAACTCGGTTCCTGCGGTGACCCGGCCGAACAGGAGAGGGCCGCTCACAAAACACAGTGCGAACAACAAGGCAAACAGTCTCCTCACAGTTCTCATAATCATCGCAGAGGATTCGCGCTATGGACTTGCTTCAAGGAACGATGCCGACGTTCAACGACAGGAGTGTAGCTGGAGTGGGGGCTGAGAGCACGAACTGGTTTTCGCCGGGACGGGGCGTCGTTTTCAACTCCGATACGCTGCCGGAGACGACCCGGGAGGTCTTGCGGCGCTCCATTCGCAGGTGGCGCAGCGGATGGTCGTTGAGACGGACGACGGGCAGCTTGAGTTCGGCGGTTCCCAAACGAGATGCTCAACCATGATTTCAACACGCCCGGACGAAAGAGGGTTTGAAAAACCTCATTTTGTTTGAAAGATTCACAAACGAGGCACGGTTAACTGGCTGAAAATCATTGGGACTTGGAAGAATTGGAACAATAGTTGAACCAAGCATCGGCGAACGCGAGATGAGACTGACGTTATCTGTAGCGATGACTGTGCTGCGCATGTAATTCGCATGATTCGGGCAAACCAGAGTTTCGAGGCAATCGACTTCCTGAAAAAGGGTGTTTCTAACAGCTTGTTTCGCCCCTCAACTTGGATTGACTTACGATGAATACCCGCACGCTCCTCACCGCCCTGCTGCTGGCATTGTGTTTGGAGAATGTCCCGGCCGCACCGGTACAGGCCGCCGACAAACCCAACATCATCTTCGTCCTCTTCGACGACATGGGCTACGGCCAGCCGAAGTGTTATCGCGATAACACGGAGTTTAAGACGCCGAGTATTGACCGTCTCGCGAAGGAGGGCATGCGTTTCACCGATGCGCACTCGGCGGCGTCTGTTTGCACGCCCACGCGCTACGGCATCATCACGGGGCGCTATCCCTCGCGCATCGGGCAGTATGGTGTTCTTACCACATTCTCTCCGCCGATCATTCCCAAGACGCGCCTTACCGTTGCTTCCTTGATGAAGCAAAACGGCTACGACACCGCGTGCATTGGCAAATGGCACCTCGGCATGGTTTGGGATGGCAAGCCGGGAACTGAAAGGGACATTCCTGTCGGAACCAAACTGAGGGAAAGTCCGAACGCTGCCGGCTTCGATTACTTTTACGGCTATACGCACGCGCGGAACATTGGCACCGTCATTGAACAGGACAAGGTCGAGTCGAGCGTTAAGGAAGTGGAAACCCAGCCGCGGCTCGCGAAGAAGGTCGTGGAGTTCCTCAGCAACCCGGCACGGAAGGAGACGCCGTTCTTCCTTTATCTGCCGCTGTGCCCGCCACACACGCCGATTGTGCCCGCACCGGAATTTGTGGGAAAGAGCGGCACCCAAGGCAGGGAAAGCAATTACGGCGACTGGATATTTGAAGGCGACTGGGTGCTCGGTCAGGTGCTGGAGACGCTGGAAAAGCAAAAGCTCGCCAGCCACACGCTCATCATGGTCAGCAGCGACAACGGTGCGGCGGGCCGCTCGTATGCGCCGTTGCGAGGGGCGAAAACCAGCATCTACGAAGGTGGCCATCGCGAGCCGTTCGTCGCGCGCTGGCCCGGCAAGATCAAACCCGGCTCCGCGTGCGACGACACCATCTGCCTCAACGACCTCATGGCCACCTGCGCGGAAATTATTGGCGTGAAGCTTCCCGGCAACGCCGCCGAGGACAGCGTGAGCATCCTGCCCGACCTGCTGGGCGCTGCCAAGGGGCCGGTGCGCGAGGCGACCATTCATCAGTCGCCTGCCGGCGATCTCGCCATCCGCCAAGGCCCTTGGAAGCTCATCTTTCTCAGAAAGAGCGGACGCGAACTCTACAATCTGCAAACCGATTTGAGCGAAACCCAAAACGTCGCCGAGGCGAACCCGGAGGTTATCGCAAAGCTCACCGCACTGATGCAGAAATACATCGCCGATGGCCGCAGCACCGTCGGAGCGCCACAGAAAAATGATGTCGAGATGTCGCTGGAAGGTTCCGGCGACCGGAAGAAGGGAAAGAAGTCGAAGAAGAAGGGAGCGAAGGAAGTCGCGCTCGCGCTGGATCCCGACTTCGACTGAACGTCTCTCGCCGCATGCCAGGCACATGCGCAATACAGCCATGAAAATAATATCCCGCCGTAGTTTCTGCCGCACACTGGTCTGGCCCGCGGGGGCGCTGGTGCTTGGACATGCGTTGCCAATCTGGGCGCGTCAGAAGAAGAATTCCCAAGAGGGGCCTTCATCTCCGGCTCAGCCAGACTCCGTGGAGACGAAATACGAGACCAAAGTCCTCTGGGATTTTGACGGTTGCATCGAAGACCGGTTCATGAACCGCGTCACCACCCACGTTTACAAAGGCCATGCATACCTGTGGGTCCTGTTGCCGGAGTATAAGACGATGATCGTCAAGGCGCCCCTCGACGGCGGCAAGGCGCAGATGTATCCGCTCATGCCGGGGCACACCACGGGCAGTGATCCGCACCGGTATTACACCATTGCCGCCGATGCGCTGGGTTACATTCACGTCGTGGGCGACATGCACTCGTCTCCAATTGTGAAGCATTGGATTTCCAAAAGGCCGGAGGACATCTCCGAGTTCGTCTTCACGTCGAACTTGGGCGACAACAATCGACCTCAGGGATACAACGTCACCTATCCGCACCTGTTCCGCAGCCCGGATGGCGTGCTGTACCATTCCATTCGCTGCGCGGACCCTGTCTGGGGCATTGGCATCAGTGTGCTGGATGTCAAAACCCAGACATGGTCCATGCTCGGGGCCGATGTGCCTGGGGCCGACATTTCTAAGAATAATCGCGCGAAGAAAGCCAGGGGCGAACCGATGACCGCGTGGGAAGACAATGGGGAGGGCGGTAACTTCTCTTACACGCAGCCACACGCGCATATTGCGTGGGACAAGAACAAGCGGATGCATGTTGTGTTTGGTCTGCTCAACGAGAACACGCCATCCTCCAAAGGCACGCACACCGGCACCGATGTGCTCTACGCTTATTCCGACGATGGCGGCAAAACCTTCCACCGCGGCGACGGATCGTTGATTCAATTACCGATGCGCGCCAAGGCGGGTCCGCATCAGGCCGATGTCGTTTACTCCCGACACGACGGCCCGCCGCCTTGGGTGGGACTCCTTCCGACGATCCACTTCGATGACAAAAACCGGCCGGTGGTGGGGGCTCAGGATCACAAGACGGGCTGGCATCATCTGGTCCTGGAAAAAGGGAAATGGACAGAACTGGTGAAAAGCGCCGGTTCTCCATCAAGTAATCAGACAGCGAAGCCAAACGACGAGGATGAGGAGGGCGATTTGGGCAAGGTGGATGTTTC
>CAZAAF010000420.1:0-4774 GCA_964482575.1 uncultured Verrucomicrobiota bacterium
TTACGGCTTTGACCAACACAAAGGTTATCCCACGCCCGAGCATCTCGCTGCGTTGCGCGCCCACGGCCCGTGTCCCATCCACCGCCGCACCTTCGGCCCCGTGCGGGAGAAACTGGTGCAGGGGGAGATGGGGTTGTAGCAGGAGAAATGCGGGTTTGGCGATGTCCCGCTCGGGATTCCGCCTTCAGACGGTTTTGTGACGGTCAATCCTTGCGCTGGCCGGCACCGACTGCGTAAACGCGGAACTCCGAACGCAAAAAACCGAAGCCCAACGCACTATGTCAGACGGCCTCCTCACACTCACTCTCCCGGAACCACGCGCGTTTTGCCTGTCTCGTCATCCACCACGACCAGGAAATGCCCGCCGGGCGGCGTTGGCGGCTTCATCTGGAAGAATACCGACCACGACCTGTCCTTCCGGACAAATTCAAAATGGGTCTCCGGCTCCCTGTAATCCGCGAGCTTGTATCCTGAATCGGTGGCGGCACGGCGCGCCAAACGAACCACGTCCGCCGGACTCATCCTCGGCGAGTGAGCTTTTCCAGCAACCGTTGGTTGATTGGCCACCGGCGGGGCGGTTGCGGTGCTGTCGTGCGCACGGTCTACGCAACCTGTAATCAGACCGAATCCAACGAGCCAGAGAACCAGTGACGTCTTCATGGTTGGTTTGACGGCAATCCCGGTCGAAGACTCCGCAATCGGCGGAATATTGTCGTTGAGCTTCGTGGTCGCGCGACATCCCCCGGTAGGGCCGGACCGTCGGGCCGGCCGAACGTTCCAAGCTAAGATAACGCAACGCTTTTTTGAGAACGGCCGCGGCGCGCCCAGCGGTCAGGCCCGGCGTGTGTGGTGGATGGAACTGACAGAACCGATTCGTTTACGGGGTTCGTTCAATCGACAGGGGTCTCTGTGCAGGCTGTTCTTGTGTCCCACCAGTGACCGATGGCGATCCCGAAAAGATAACTGGCCACCACATTCCAGGTCATCAGGTAAAGCCACCGGGCGGTGTTGTGAAGGTCCATCCCGTCCACAGGAAGCCCGGTAAAACAGAGAATGATGGCCAGTGCCACGAGTTCCGTGGCCACCAGACACACCAAGGCCATGCCGAAAGACCTCAGCAGGTAGCGCCGGAGGAACAACGCGGCGATCACTATCACCATCGACTCGCCGGTCTTGTCCGTGAGCATCTCCATCCGGTTGGCGCGCGGTCCGTTGGGGAACAGCCAACTGCACAGCGATGCGCCGGTGACATAGGCGATGAACAGGATGACCACTCCCGCGGCAACTCGTCCGGCATTGGCAAGGGTTCGTTTCATGCGACCTCCGACACGATGAAAGACGCGCCTTTATCGCACGGCACAAGCCGGGAAACAAGCGCGTTATGGGAGGGCGAGAGGCCATACGCGGTGCACGGTTTATCGTATTCGGAGTGGACCAGACCGGAACGATGCCGTGGCCGGTAGGGCGTGACCGCTGGGCACGCCGCCGCCGTTCCGGGACGTCGTCTCACTCTTTTGGCCAAATATTCTCGACCGACCCAGCGGAGACTGTCTCAAAATGTCATCTGCCGTTCCTGCCGGTGTCCTTCCCCAGTGGGGTGAGCTTCCATGCTCGCCCAACGGTGTCTCGAAACGCGCTGGCCGAGCTGGAAAGCTCGCCCCACTTAGCCGGAACGATTCTGTTGAACCGGCCCCGGAGGGGCCGAACATGAGTAGCCGCAGGTGCAACCTGCGGAACCATGGCACAAAATTGGCCTGGACCCCGGAGGGGTCCAACTCTCGCGGAGCCAGCCCCAGTGTGTGTGGCCGAGCGGGTTGTACCCTTTCAGGGTGCAGTAATTTTCCTTCTCTTTTTCCGCGGGTTCCACCCGCGACTACTCATGTTCCAGCCCTCCGGGCTGTGGTGAACTGAATCGTTCCTGCTTGGGGGAGGGCGACCGCGCCTCATTCGCCAACGTTCACCGAAGATGCCTGCGCGTGAACTTTTGAGACAATCTCATTGGTCCGGCCCCACCCGCGCCAGCAATTGAATTGCGTCTTCACCGAAAACGATTCTTCCGCCCTGAACTGATTACAGTTCACTGAACCCTGACCTCTGGACACTGCCGTCGTTTTTTTTCACATTCGTCACAATTTGGGCTTTCCCAACGGGCGGGGAGCGGCTAGAACATCGCCCGCATTACGCAACGTTTTCAGCCGAAAGGATCGAACTATGTCAGGCCATAGCAAATGGGCGACAATTCGCCACAAGAAGGGCGCGCTCGACGCGAAGCGCGGCCAGATGTTTTCCAAGATCGCGAAGGAGATCATCGTGGCCGCCAAGGCGGGCGGCGGCGATGCCGGCATGAACCCGCGCCTGCGCACGGTGTTGCTCAAGGCGCGCGCGGTGAACATGCCTTCGGACAATATCGACCGCGCCATCAAGCGCGGCACCGGCGAATTGCCCGGCGTGGTCTATGAAGAAATCTCGTACGAAGGATTTGCCCCCGGCGGCGTGGCGTTGATCGTCGAGCTGCTCACCGACAACAAGAACCGCACCTCGGCGGAAATCCGCAACGTCTTTACCCGCAACGGCGGCCATCTCGGCGGCGGCGCGGTCAAGCACCTCTTCCACCGCCGCGGCCAGTTCGTCGTGGGGAAAGACAAGATCGGCGAGGATGATTTGATGACGCTCGCCCTCGACGCCGGCGCGGAGGACATGACCACGACCGACGCGGGCTATGAGATCACCTGCGACCCCGCGCACTTCGAGGCGGTTCAGAAGGCGCTCGATGGCAAGAACGTGAAGCCCGATTCGGCGGAGATTGCGTTCCTGCCGTTGAACCCTGTGCCGGTGACAGATGAAGGCACGGCGCGCACGGTGCTGAGGTTGTTTAGCGAACTCGAGGATCACGACGACGTCCAGAACGTGTACGCGAACTTCGACATCCCCGAGGACATCCTCGCCAGGGCAGCGGAGTAGGAGGGGAATGGCGCGCCGGCGTGATGGGGGAGTGGAAATGGCGTCCCGCCGTTTCCGCCACCTGTCCTCACCCGGCGATGCAAATGTTTTTTCCCCGCCGACGAAACGTTCCATCCGGTGGGGCGAGACTCCGTCGAGCCTCTGCCTTTTCAGACGATGGGACGGGGATTGTAGGCCCGGTGCCCCCACCGGGCGTCCCCGATCTTGGAACGATATCGCCGGGTCGGGGACCCGGCCTGCAACAACGTCTTACGACCTCCGATGAAGATTCTCGGGATTGATCCATCGCTGCGCTCGACCGGCTACGGCATCATCGAGACCGCCGGCAACGAGATGCGCGGCATCATGTTCGGGGAAATCAAGAATCCCGCCAGCCTGCGGCAGTCGCAATGCCTGCTGCGCATCCATGACACGTTGCGCGACGTCATTGCGCGCGAGCGGCCGGAACTGGTTTCCATCGAGAGCGTCATCTACGTCCAATCCACCCGCGTGGCGATCATCATGGGCCACGCGCGCGGGGCGGCGGTGCTGGCCGCGGCCGCGGCGGGCCTGCCGGTTTACGAATATGCGCCGCGCAAGGTGAAGGCGGTGGTCACCGGTCTTGGCGCGGCGGGGAAACTGCAGGTCGGGCGGATGGTGCGGGCGCTGCTGGGACTGGCGGAGGTGCCGCCGTCCGACGCCGCGGACGCGCTTGCGCTGGCCATTTGCCACGCCCAAAACCAGCGCGGCATCGTCTTGGAACCGCCGAAACAGATTTGATGAGGAAGAGGGAACGTTCAATAGGGTGGGGCGAGACTCTGTCGAGCCGCCTTGTGAAACGGGTCACCTCTTCAGATGGCGGAGGCTCAACGCTTAAAAGGCAGGAACATGACCGGCAGAAATATGTTCGGATTTTCCTGCCCCTATTTTCCTGCCGTCCGTGCCGTTCCTTTTTCCGTGTCATCCGTGCCATCCGTGGATAATCTTCCGGGGTCATGATTTCATTCCTTCGAGGCAAGCTGGTGACGGCGTCGCCGACACATGTGGTGGTGGACTGCAACGGCGTCGGCTACGAGGCGGCCATCCCGCTCTCCAGCTTCGACAAGCTTCCCGCGCCCGGCAACGACGTCCGCATCCTGACGTACCTTCATGTCCGCGAGGACGCCCATCTGCTGTACGGGTTCATGACCGAGGCGGAGCGCGGGCTGTTCAAGCTCCTGCTCGGCGTCAGCGGCGTCGGGCCGAAGATCGCGCTCACGTTGCTGGGCGGCATGTCCGCGGTGTCGCTCAAGGGCGCCATCGTCAGCAACGACATCAAGTCGCTCTCGCACATCAAGGGCGTCGGCGCCAATACCGCCGAGCGGCTGTGCGTCGAACTGCGCGACAAGATTGGCGCGCTGGCCGGGGCGGAGGCCGCGGGTGCGAAACACGCGCTCACCGCCGAGGACCAGAAGCTCAACGACGCCATCCTGGCGATGGTCTCGCTCGGCTACAAACAGATCGAGGCCCACAAGGCTGTCCATGCCGCCATGGCCCGCTTGGGCGCGAGCGCGACCGTGGAGGAACTGGTCCGCCAGGCGCTGAAAGCAGTGTAGCGCCGGCATCCCTGCCGGCGAGGTTCATTGCGGCGTCTACCAGAATCATCGCGCCGTTCTGTAGCGGCGGTCAGTGACCGCCGGTCCATCGCATTCACGGAACGATTCGGCGGTCACAGGAGCCTGTTGGACTTTGGCAGAACCGATTGAAACCCAACGGCCCCGAAGGGGCCATCCATGAATAGCCACGGGTGAAACCCGTGGAAACGGTCCCCAAGAATGCATCAACCCCGAATGGG
>CAZAAF010000421.1:0-677 GCA_964482575.1 uncultured Verrucomicrobiota bacterium
GCGCCAGGAATTTGATCGCGCCATCATGGAATACGAGGCGGCGCTGAAAATCGATCCCGGCCAGACGGAGCTGGCCGCCAAGCTCGGTGCGGAGTACCTCCGACGCAAACAGAACGACAAGGCGCTGGCGTTGCTGGAACGGGCGGCGGCGGCGAATCCCAAGCGCTACGAAATCCAGTTGCTGCTTGGTTTTGCCTGCCAGAGCCAGGACAAAAAGGCCCGCGCCCTGGCCGCCTACATCGCCGCCAGCAAGCTCGACCCGCTGCGTGTGGAACCCTATCAGTCGCTCGTCGGCTGCTATCTCCATGACCAGAAGGCGGTCGAGACGCTGGAGCGCGCGTTCGCCCAGAAGAGCGACGACGCCCGTTACTGGTCCACCCTGGGCGAGTTGTATGCGCTGACCATGCGCAGCCCGGGCGCCGACAAGGCCGTCAAGACGGTTTATCCCAAGAAGCTCACGACCGACCGCGTGGTTGAGTGCAACGACAAGGCACAGAAGATCGCGCCACAGGATTTGACCATCCAGTTCCGTCTCGCGGGCTACTACGTTGCGACGGGCAAGGTGGACATGGGCATCGCCATTTACCAGAAGCTGCTGGAGAAGCGGCCCGAGGCGCTGGACGTCCACCAACGGCTCGCCTACGCGTACGCGGCGAAGAAGGACTTTATCCGGGGGG
>CAZAAF010000421.1:687-4754 GCA_964482575.1 uncultured Verrucomicrobiota bacterium
AGATGAACGAGCTGGTGAAACGCGATCCGCTGAACGCGAAGGTCTATGAGCAGCTCGGCAATTTCTACGAAGACGGCAAGCTGTTGCAGCCCGCCCAGGCGAACTACGAGCAGGCGTTGATCCTGAACCCGAAGGACCTGAAGCTTTATCTGTTGGTGGCCCGGTTGCAGGTGGCGCAGAAACCGCCCAAGGACGCGATCGCCACCTTGCAGCGCGCGAAGGATCGTTTTCCCGGCACGGCGCGCGTGCCTTATTTCTACGGGTTGATCTACATCAGCATGAAGGATCATCCGAAGGCCATCGAGGCGTTTGCCAACGCAGAGGCCATGGCCAAGGCGAACCCCGAGGACAAGGAACTGCTGGACACGTCGTTTTATTTTTACTATGGCGCCGCCGCCGAACGGGGCGGGAAGTTCGACCAGGCCATGGAACTGTTCCGGAAATCCATCAAGCTCAATCCCGAGAACGACGAGGCCTGCAACTACCTCGGCTACATGTTTGCCGAGAAGAACATCAACCTGAAGGAGGCCGAGGAGTTGATCCGGCGGGCGTTGAAGGCGCAGCCCAAGAGCGGCGCATTCCTCGACAGCCTCGGCTGGGTGTATTACCGCAAGGGCGATTATCGCCGGGCGCTCGAGTATGTGCGCGAAGCGTCCCTGTCGGACGCGGCCAAGGAGGATGCCACGGTTTTCGAGCACCTCGCCGACATTTATCTCAAGCTCGGCAAGAAGGACCTCGCGCGCGAGCAGCTTCGCAAGGGCCTGCAGATCGAGCCCCAGAACAAGTCGGTTGCCGAAAAACTCAAGGCGTTGGGGGGGGATCCCTCCCGGAAACCCGCGCCCCCCGCCGTGCCGGCCAAGCCCTGATCCTCAAAAACGAGCGGCGCGCCGACTGTCGCCGACGCGCCGCTGCGCCTCCTCTGTTGGAAAATCCGGTCACTCGATCTTGATGACGTCCTTGCCCATGAAACCCTGGCCGGCCGCCGGCCGGGCCACCGAAAACTTGTCGGACACCTCGATGACCTCAATCTGGCCGTACTTGGTCGTCTTGCCGCCGAGGTTCAAACCCGTCTCGGGATCAATCAGCGCCTCGCCCTGGTGGTAGCAGCCGAAGCGGTCGCCCGGCTTCACCCCGAAATTCGCGCCGGCGTTGATATAAATGCGGTCGGCGTCGGCCTTCACGATGCGGCCCTGCCACGGCACGCGCTCGAGCCGGGAGGCGATGATCGCCACCGCCTGGTTGATGGCATCAATCACGGCGTCGCCCAACGGGGTTTTGTTCATGCCGGCCATGCCGCCGCGGAAATCGCCCGAGGCAAAACCGAACGACATCCCCGACTTGCGGGCGATGCCCTTGATCTGCTGCGAATCGAGCACCTGGCCGCTGGTCGTATCAATGATGCGCAGCGCAATCATCACCTCGGCTGTACCGCCACTGGCGCCAATGGAAAAACCCTTGAAGCCGAACCCCGCGCCCTGGTCCGACGTGTGCGTGTCCACGCTCAGAATGCTGCCGGTGATCTGGATCTGCGCCGTCAGGAGCTGGCCGACTTTCGGCGCGTTGGCGGTTTCCACCGTCCGCCCGCTCAGCGCAAAATCCTGCTCCTTCATCACCGTCTGGATTTCCGCGCGTTCCACGACGATGAACTGGCCGCACTTGATCAGCGCGTCGGCCAGCGAGTCGGCGAAACCACCGCCCAATTCGACCTGCCCGCGCCAGTTGGACTTGTTGTCAAAGTGAGTGACCGCAATCCGCTTCTTCAAGATTGGTCCGCCCGGTCCCGGTCCGGCGGGAATCGCGCGCACCACCTGCGGCTGCTGGGCATGAACCATCGCCACTGCCAACAACAGACTGACCGCCATCGTCAACATTTTCATAAAAATCGTCTCTCGTGCATGGATTGACTGCTACTCAGACGTTCGGAAATCTAGTTTCTTCAAAACCTTCTGGCAATCAATCATTTGCCTGACAGGCTGGCGTCGATCCATCGCAGGTAGTCTGCCTGCCCCGCCATCAGCGGCAGGGCAATGATTTCCGGCACCTGGTACGAGTGGAGCCGCCGGACGGCCTGCTCCACGGCGCGAAAACGGTCACGCCGTGTTTTCATCACCAACAACCACTCCCGCGCGTGATCCACCTTCCCCTCCCACCAGTAATGCGACTCGAGGCCGGGAACAATGTTGGCGCAGGCCACGAGCCGCTGCTCCAGCAGCCCCCGCGCGATTCGGCGCGCTTCCGGCCGCGAGCCGGCGGTCACGAACACCACGCCATAATCACCGGCCACGGGTTTCTTTGCTTTCATTCGGTCCTCCTGACGGGTTCCAGAACTCCCGGTCGCTCACGGGATTTTGTCCACGACATTGAGCACATCGTCCAACCGGTGGACGATGTAATCCGCTTCCTGCGCCCACGCGGGCATGGTGTCGTTGATCAACAACACGCCCCTGGCGCCGGCGTTGTGCGCGCAATGCAGGTCGTAAATGTAATCGCCGACCACGAGCATCTCCGCGGGCTTCAACTCCCATCGCCGGGCCAGTACCAGCACCGGTTCGGGCGACGGTTTGTGCGGTCCGTCCTCGCGCGTCAGCGTCGCGTCGAAATGCAGGCCAAACTTGGCCGTCACGGTTTTGACGGACCGGCGTGAGTTGCGCGTGAGCAAGCCCAGCTTGATACCGCGCGCACGCAGCACGTCGAGCAGTTCCGCCGCGCCGGGCTGGAGGGTGGCGTTCACCGCGGCTTCCTCCTCGAAGCGATGCAGGATGGCCTCCAGCCGCTGCCGCTCGGCCTCGTCCACGGTCTTGAGATGGTCCACGATGTCGCCTGTCATCAGTCCCAGGGCGCGCCGCAGCGCCAGAAAATCAATGTGCGGCTCCGTCAACGTGCCGTCCATGTCGAAGATGATGCCGCGAATCATGAGATGTGATTGGTGACGCGTGGGGAATGAGATGATGCAGCGGCGGCGCCCGTGGTCTGGACGATCCAGCCGCCGCCCAGCATCAGGTCGCCGTCGTAAAACACCGCGGCCTGTCCCGGCGTGACGGCACGTTCCGGCCTGGCGAACCGCACACGGACGCGCGCTCCGTTGTCCATGGGCTCAAGAATCGCGTCCGAGCCCGCATGCTGGCTGCGGATTTTGACGTTCGCCTAGCGCGGTTGGCCCGGCGCGGGGATGGAAACCCAGTTGCAGCGTTCGACGATGCATTCCGTACTGGACAAGGCCGATTCGTCGCCGACCACCACGCGATTGCGCGGGGCGTCGAGGCCCACGACATACATGGGCCGGCCGGTGGCGATGCCCAGTCCGCGCCGCTGGCCGATGGTGAAGAACTCCACGCCCAGGTGCCGGCCGAGCACGTGTCCGGCGGCATCCACGATGTCGCCGGGATGTTCCGGCACGCCTGCTTCGCGCAGGAATCGACGGTAATCGTCCGCGACAAAACAAATCTCCTGGCTCTCCTCCTTCGCGGCCACCTTCAGACCCAAGTGCGCGGCGATGGCGCGCGTTTCCTGTTTGGTGATGTCGCCCATCGGGAACAAGGCGCCCGCGAGTTGCCGCTGGCTGAGCGAGAAGAGGAAATACGACTGGTCTTTCCGGGCATCCCGTCCCTTGCGGACGCGGACCCGGTCGCCGTGCTCGAGAAGGGCGTAATGGCCCGTGGCCACGTACCCGGCGCCCAGCGCGCGCGCCTTGTCGAGCAACGTGCCGAATTTCAACCCTTCGTTGCAAAGGATGCACGGGTTCGGTGTGCGGCCGGCGCGATATTCGGCCACGAAGTAATCCATCACCTGCTTTTGGAACTGCGCCTGTTCGTCCACGACGTAATGCGGGATGCCCAGGTGCCGGGCCACCGCCCGGGCATCGGCCACGGCCTCCGGGCCGCAGCATTTCTCCTCCACCCGGTTCTGGCAGGCCTCCGGCCAGAGCTTCATCGTGATGCCGATGACCTCGTATCCCTGCTGGAGCAGACGGCTGGCGGCCGCGCTGGAATCCACGCCGCCGCTCATGCCAATCACCACGCGAGTCTTTGGGTTCATGCCGTAATCCCGGGCCGGCGAGCGCTCCCGGC
>CAZAAF010000422.1:0-4745 GCA_964482575.1 uncultured Verrucomicrobiota bacterium
CGGTCGTCACCCCGCCGCTCAGTACGCGGATTTTGAGCGGCATCACGCGCGAGGAAGTGGTTCCCTTGGCGCGCAAGAACGGCGTGCCGATGGAGGAACGCCGTATGACGCTGGACGAGCTTCTCGCAGCCGACGAAGTGTTCCTGACCAGCACGACCGCGGAAATCCTGCCAATCGTGAAGGTCAACAATCGTTGCATCGCGTCCGGCAAACCCGGCCCGGTCGCCACGCACCTTCACGGGTTGTACCGCAAATCCCTCGACGAACGGGCCGTCCTCTAATCGGCGGTGTAGGTGAACGTGGCGGTGGCGTTCGCGGCGCGATCCGCCCGTACACGGACCCAATGGGCGGCGTAGCCGTCGGGGAAGATGTGCTGCAGCGGCTTGCCCGGCTCGACCGTGAAGCGCTTGTATTCCGACCAGCTGCCGTCGGCGAGAAAATCCACCTCGACCGTGAACGTCACGGCTTGTGCTGCGTCATGCGAGAGTTCCAGCATCTTGTGGTGGTAGCCGGCCATGAGGTACGGGTCGCTTGGCATGCCGGCAGTCACCGCAGTGGCTTTCCACGGTCCGCCCACGCCCCGCGGCGCGCCCATCCGCCAGAGATCATCCACCTCCCCGCACCAGAGCGCGGTCTTGCCGTCATCGGAACGGAAGCCGTGGCCGTCCATGGATGCCTCCGCGGACACGCCGGCGAGCACGAGCAGGCCGCGCCAACTGCAAAAGTCGTTGATCCGTTTGTTGTGCGTGGTGATGGGGCGCATCTTGCGGAAGCCGCCGCCGTCGGCGCGCGGCACTTCGTAGAAGGTGCCGTGCGCGTTGAACAGGTTGCGCTCGGTGACGATCTCGCGCAGGGCGCGCGGCCAGCCGGATGCGGAAGCTGCATCATCGCTGGCGTTGCCCTTCGGCAGGCGGAACCGTTCGCCACCCCACGTCACGACCACGGACGCGGCATCTGCACTGAAACCGGCGCTCTTCACGCCGAACTTGTCCCGGAGGATTTGCTCGCGGCCGGGATTGTCCACACGGCGGAGTTTGAGTTCGCCACCGATCTCATAAAAACCAGTTTCCTTCACCGTGCCGTCCGCCGCACGCACGTTGGCGGCGAAGAGGAGTTTACGGGCGTCGCCCTGGGCTGGTTTGATGATGCCATCGCTGAGCGGGACGGCACTGCCGACATCGGCCAGTGCGCCAAACAAGGAGGGAGCCGGTTTTTGCGGCGGATTGCCCAGATGGAAATAGGCCGTCACGTTCGTGGCGTCGCGGCTGGCTGTAAGGCGAAGCCAGCTCGCTTCCAGTCCCGCGGGAAACAGCCATGTCATGTAGCCGCTGGCGGGCACCGCCACCGTCGCCACCTTTCTCCATTGGCCGCGGCCGTCGGCGTCGGCCTCCACCGTGAACTCCGCCGGTGCGTCGCCGGTGGTTCGCAGATGCAACACGCCCTCGCGGAAGCCGGCCACGAGGAACGGCGCGGACGGTTCGCCTGCCTTGACGGCGTCGTTCAACCATGGCCCGCCCCAGCCGGCGGGGGTGCCGTAGTTCTTGAGGTCATCGAGCTGGCCGAACCAGAAATTGGAATGCGACTGGCCGGCCAGGGCGTTGTCCATGACGGAGGCGTCGTCGCGGGTCATGACGATCTGGTTGTTCCACCAGCAATAATCCACCGGCATCTTGTAGTAGGTCGAGATGGGTTGCAGGCCGCCCGTATTGGCCGCCGAGAATGTCTTTGGGAAATTGTAGAAGAGGCCGTGCATGTGCATCAGGTACGTGCCCGTCATCAACTCGCGGATGCGCGGCCACTCGGTGTACCAGCCGTGGAGGGCGTCGTGGGTGTAGCTCCCCTTGGGCAGACGGTAGGAGTGCCAATGGCCCGCATCGCGCAATAGAAGCAGCACCGAGCGATAGTCAAAAACGGTGGTCCATACCCGGTCATCGCCGGGCGCTTGGCCGCGAATGCCGCCAGGCCCGGTGACCTCGCAGGAATTGTTGCGAGCGATGATGGTCCACGGCGCGTTCCAATCCTTGCCGTCGCTTTCCGCCAGCACGCCGGCGGGACCTTCGAAATGCGGGTCTTTCTTGAACGACCACGGACGTTCGCCGTTGTAGGCCACGATCAGCCGGCCTTGGGCCACGTAGGCGCCTTTGCCGTGTGCGCCGGGGAAAGGTTTCTGCTTGTCGTCATAGATGCGCGTGACGGCGAGTGTGTGGACGTCCACTTCGTACAGTTCCTTCTCCATACCGACGAAGAAGACCTTGTTGGCCGGGTCGGTGAGATGCCGGGTCGTGGCCGTGAGCCGCGCCACGAGTTGGGTGATGCTGGCGGTGCGCACACCGCCTTGGGCGTCGATGAAATACGGGCCGATGACAAGCTGGTTCGATTCCTCGTGGATCATCCGGTTGGCGTGCGTGCCGCCGACGCTCTCCGGGCGGATTTCCAGCTTCAGGTGGTCGTCCACCGTGTACAGCTTGTCCTTGCTGCCCTTGGGACAATGCGGCGGGTAGGTGACGATCCAGAGCTTGCCGGCCCACGGCACGATGGCGCCCATGCCGCACTCGCCGTGCGGGTTGTAAACGGTGAGGTGCGGATAAACCCCGCTGATTTTCATCACGGCGTCCGTCGGCGACGGCGCCCAGGTTTCACCCGTGCCGTCGTTCGCGGATACGGCAGCAGCCTTTTTCGGGGTGGTTGCCGGCGAGGGGGGCGCTGCCTGACAGCAGGTGCCCGCCACGGCCAGGACCGCCAGGGATGCAAGAAGGGTTTTGATGGGAGGGAAGGGGTTGTTCATGGGCTTCTCCAAACACGTCGTTCGTCCAGTGGAACTCACGCGGCGAGGCTAGACGGGGATACTGGTCGCGTTCAAGGAGCGGAAGTTGACACCAGTTGATATAAAGTTGACTCCAGACGACATGCCGGGGACGCTGGGGCGCGATGAAGACCGGGCACACGTATGGCGACTGGCTGCAGCTCCAGAGTCATTTGTTGTGGGCGTATGATCATCTGAAGCCGACGTGGACCACGCCGACGAACTGGCAACAGGAGACCGGTTACAACAGTGCGTGGCTGGTGCGCGACGGTTGGGCCGAGGTCCGGTGCGGCAGCGATGTCTGCCGGGCGGGCAAGGGCGAATGGTTGTGGGCTCCGCCGTGCCCGCGCCAGCAGCGGTTCAGCCCCACCGTGCACATCCTGTCGGTGGCGTTTCGCACGCAATGGCTGGATGGACGGCATTGGTATGACGAGGGGTTGCCTCTGGTGGTGAAGGCGTCCCGCGTCCCGCGACTGGAAACCGCCGGGCGCGCCCTGGTGCGGGTGGTCGAGCAGGTGGCCCCGAAGGTGGACGGGGATATGAGGAAATACCACCTGGGCCAGCGCGAGTTCCTCATGCTGTTGCGCGCCCTGCCGGGCTGGCTCGGGGCTTATTCGGAAGCGATGGAGATTTGCGGTGTGCGGTCCAGTCGCCCGCACGCGCTGGATGATCGGATTGCGGCGGTGCAACGCCGCCTCAAGACATGGCCGTTGCATGAGCCGCTGGACGCGGTCAGCGTGGCCCGCGATTGCGGTCTGGGCCGCCGCCAGTTGGAGCGATTATTCCTGACGCATTTTCACACCACGCCCCACCGGTATTTGGAGCAGCTCCGCTTGCAAGCCGCGACCGCGGCGTTGCGGCAGCGCGACGCCCAGATCAAGGTGGTCGCGCTGCGGCTCGGTTTCGACGACCTCTCGCACTTCAGCCACTGGTTTCGCCGGCGGACGGGCCGGTCGCCGCGGACCTTCCGGGACACGACGCTGTTTTGACCAGACGGGTGCCCGTCCGGGTTTTGGAACTCGACGAACGGACGATCACAGGCTAATTGTTTCGCTGTGAATACTGAACGCCGGTGCCTGTGGGTTCTCATCTTCGTGTTGGCGGGGTGGTTGAGTGTGGGGCCGGTTTGGACGGCGGAAGCGCCCGCCAATCTCCAGGAGTTCCGCACCGTCTCCACCGCTGTCACGACCCAGATCGTTGAACAAGCCCGGGCGTCCGTGGCCGGACAATCGGGTTATCTCGGTATCAACGTCGCCGTCGGCAAAAACAAGAAACTGGTGGTTGACGAGGTGGAGCCGGAGTCGCCCGCGGCCAAGGCCGGCTTGCGCCCGCAGGACGTGTTGATCAAAGCCAACGATCATTCGCCCACGGATGCCGCCTCGCTGCGCGAACTGCTGGAGTCCAAGGTGCCCGGCGATGCCATGAAGCTGGTCGTTTCGCGCGGGGGCAAGCGGTTGGAGATGACGGCCACGCTGGCCGCCACGAGCCGGCCGTTGAAACTGAGTGCCCAGCGTGCGGTGGTGGGTGCGCGGTTCGGTACTCCCAAGAAGGGCGAGGGGGCCTACGTCTTGGGCACCACCCCCGGCATGCCGGCGGCAAAAGCCGGACTCAAGGTGGGAGACGTGATCGTGAGGGTCAACGGCCTGCCGTTGCAGCGCGGGACGGATTTCGCGGACATGACGGCCGACAAGGTGCCGGGGGATTCGTTGATGCTGACCGTGCGCCGCGGAACCATGGAGATGGAGAAAACGCTCACCTTGGTGGCTGATCCGGCGGGCGACTCGGATGACCGGTCCTGGTACAACCGGAAATTCTGGAAGCAGGATCGGTACCGGCTGGCCGTGATCCAGGTGGAGTTTACCGACGTAAAGCGCAACCCGAAGATCACGGCGCGCGAGTGGAGCGAGTCGTTGTTCAGTGCGGGCACCTACATGAACCGTAC
>CAZAAF010000423.1:0-3359 GCA_964482575.1 uncultured Verrucomicrobiota bacterium
AGCTCCTGGCCGGCGACATCGGCGTGACGGGCATGGAAACACGCGGGGACAAGATCATGCTGACCCGCGGCAACGACTTTGTGCAAATCAATGACAAGTTCCCACGCCTGACGGGCCAGACGGCGACAGCCAAGCTGAAGGATATCCGACAGGTTCTGGCGGGGTTGAAACGGGGTATTTCCGACGCAAAACCAGCCATTTAGGCGGACTTTTCAGTCATAAGACATTTGTTTACAAATACTTGCGTGTTTTGGCATTTCTGGCTTGAAGATGACCTAAAACCCTGCCATGATGGCACTAACGAGATGCGGAAGTTGTTCCATTATGCCCCGTTTGTGGCATTGCTGACGCTTATCAGCATTCAAGCGGTTGCTGCGGAGACCGCTGTCGACGGCATTGCCGCCATCGTCAACGACCGGTTGATTACCTTTTCCGACGTTCAAGAGGTGGCCACACCCGCCCTGCAGAATGCTTACCGTCTCTACAGCGGCGAGGAACTCAATCGCAAGGTCCAGCAAGCCGGTGTGGACGCGCTCAACACGCTGGTCGAACGCGCCCTGATTCTTCAGGAATTCAACGACAAGGGTTACAAACTCCCGGAACACGTCTTCGACAGCCGCATGCGCGAGATCGTCGAGGAACAATACGGCGGCGACAAGAACGCCCTGCTCCGCACCATCCAGGCCCGCGGCATGACGATGGAGCAGTGGAAGCAAAAGGCCGTGCGCGAGCCGTTCATCGTGCAGGCGTTGCGGCAGAAGGAGGTTTCCTCCGACATCGTGGTCTCCCCCTCGGCCGTCGAGCAGTTTTACAACCAGAACAAGTCGAAGTTCACGCTTCCCTATCAGGTGAAGCTGCGCATGATCGTCATTCGCAAGGATCCCCTCGCCACCAACGTCGAAGCCCGTGACCTGGCCAACAACATCTGGCAGCAGCTTGAAAACGGGGCGGATTTCATCACGCTGGCGAACATCTACTCCAGCGGCGGCCAGAAAAACCCGGGCGGTGACTGGGGCTGGGTGGACAAGGAATCGGGGTTGCGCAGGGAGCTGGCCGATGTGGCGTTCAGCCTCAAGGCCGGCCAGCACAGCAAGACCATCGAGACCGAGGACGGTTTTTACCTCATCCAGGTGGACGAGGTGAGGCAGGAACGCACCCGCACCATGGCGGAAGTCCGCGGTGAAGTGGAAAAGATTCTGGCGCAGGAAATGCGCGCCGAGCGGCAGCGCAAGTGGATCGAACGACTGAAACAGAAAGCATACATCCGATACTTCTGAGGTCACCATGACAACAACCAACGACGTCATCGGCATTACCATCGGCGACGCGGCAGGGGTGGGGCCCGAGATCGTGGTCAAAGCCCTGTCCAGCGGCCGGATGCCGCCCAATTGCCAGTACCTCATCATCGGTAATGCCGGGGTCCTTGACCGTACGTGCCGCAGCCTGGGCGTGCGCCCGACATTCGATCTCGTCGAAATCGGCAAGTATGACCTGGACGGGGTTGAGCCGGGCAAGCCCGACAAGCGCGCCGCCAAGGCCGCCGCGGAATGGCTTGAGCACGGCATCAAACTGGCCCGCGCTAAGAAGATTTCCGCGCTGGTTACAGCCCCGCTCAACAAGGCCGGCCTCCACGCCGCCGGCCTCAAGATTCCCGGCCAGACGGAACTGCTCGGCAAGCTCACCCATTCCAAACGCATCGCCATGATGCTCGTCGGCCAGTTCCAGAAACCGCCGACCATTCCCGGCGGTGTTGCGCAATCGGCCTGGTTGCGCGTGGCGCTCGCCACCACGCACCTGGCGTTGAAGGATGTCCCCCGCGCGTTGACCAAGCAGAAGTTGATCGATGTGATCGAGCTGACCCATGCCGCGCTGGAGAAATTCGGCCTGCCCCGGCGCCGGATTGGCGTTGCCGGACTGAACCCGCATGCCGGCGACAACGGTGTCTTTGGCAATGAGGAAGCCCGGATCATCACCCCCGCTGTGCAGGCGGCGGTGAAGAAGGGCCTCACGGTCATCGGCCCACGCCCGGCGGACACGCTCTTTAGCGAAGCCTACAAGGGCGAGTATGACGCGGTTGTGGCAATGTATCACGACCAGGGGCTGGCACCGTTGAAGATGCTCGCCTTTGACAACGGGGTGAATCTCACGCTCGGCCTGCCGTTTGTGCGCACGTCGCCGGACCACGGCACCGCCTACGACATTGCCGGCCGCAACGTGGCCAATCCGTCCAGTCTCCTGGCGGCGGTCCAGTTCGCCGTCAAACTGGTGCGCCCGCCGGAGCCCAAGCAGACTCCGTCGGCCTAGGTCCACCCGGTTTCAACTTCCGTCTCAGCCGTTCGCCGGCAGGCCGAACAGTTTCACGGCATTGTCTGTCGTCTGCCGCGCCATCACCTCCACGGTCACGCCGCGCGCCGCCGCCAGCACCGCCGCCGTGTGGACCACCAACGCAGGTTCGCACCGGTCGCGCCGACGCGGTTCCGGCGACATGTATGGGCAATCCGTCTCCACCATCAGGCGATCCGCCGACACGCCAGCCGCCGTTTCGCGCGTGGCGGTGTTTTTCTTGAACGTCAGCATGCCGCTGAAGGAAATGTGGAAGCCCAGGTCCACGATGCGCCGCGCCACGGGGGCGTCCTCGCTGTAGCAATGGAACACGCCGCGCAACCGGCCGCGATACGGCGTCACCAGTTCCAGCAGGTCCTCCGTGCATTCGCGCATGTGAATGACGATGGGTTTGCCGAGCCGGGCCGCCAGTTCGAGCTGCTGCGAGAAGACGCGGCGCTGGCTGGCTTTCGTCGACGCATCGAGGTCGGGCCGGTTCTGCGTCCGGCCGGGCAGGTAATGGTAGTCCATCCCCGACTCGCCGATCGCCACGACCCTGGGATGTTTCGCGTACGCCGCCAGCGCATCCGTCACGTCCGGCGGCGACGCAGCCGCCGCGTGCGGATGCACGCCCACCGCCGCAAAAACGTTCGGGAACCGTTCCGCCAGTTTCAACACCGCCTCGCAATCCTCCAGCGCCGCCGCCTGGGTGATGATCGTACCGACGCCGGCATCCACGGCGCGGCGGCTGACCGCCTCGAGATCGTCGCGAAACCGATCGTCGGTCAGATGTGCATGAGTGTCCACCAGCTTCATGCCGTGACCATAGCAGGCTGTTGCGGTGGCGTTCAAATCATTGCTCACGAGTGTGGTTGACGGTTGCAGATGAGGCTGAAATCAAACGCAGAGACGCAGAGGGCGCGGAGAAACGCAAAGGCTCTGCGAACCTCGGCGTTCTCTGCATTGTTATTCTGCAAATTCTTCCCGATTTGCGATGATTTTTGAACGGTGGGGGGAGACACCGGGCCGCCCCGATT
>CAZAAF010000423.1:3369-4720 GCA_964482575.1 uncultured Verrucomicrobiota bacterium
CTTCGCAAGTAGAGGCTCGACGGAGTCTCGCCCCACCGGATTCGGTTGCAGTTCCGCCGCCTTGCGCCGCGGCGTTGAGTTCGGTTGTCGCATAGCCACCCTCGCCAACACTCCTCTGGTCTGTTATCGTGGAAAAAGATGGACGATTACGTTTCATTTCCCGGGCGGACGTCTCCGCGTGCCGATGCCGGCGGTCCGGCGGGCGCGCCGGGCGTCATTGAGACGGTCGCGGAAGAGACAAAGGCCCGCCTCGCCCCGCCGTGGCATGTCATCGTGCGGAACGACCCGATCAACCTGATGAGCTACGTCACCATGGTGCTCCAAAAGGTGTTTGGTTATGCCCGGCCGAAGGCCGAAGCGCACATGATGGAAGTGCACACACGCGGCCAATCCATCGTCTGGACCGGCGGACGGGAGCCGGCGGAACATTACGTGCATCAGTTGCAGCAATACCACCTGCTGGCAATCCTGGAACAGGCGGAGCCATGATGGGGCTGCATCTTCAAAAGCTGCCCGATGGCAGGCTCTGCCTGGCGGGCGTGGACAAATCCTGGCGGCACATCCTGCTCTCGGTGCCTGTGCTGCTGGCGGAACCGCAACCGCCCGCCGTGCGCGAACGGTTGCTGCCCGATCCTTCCACGCAGGAGGCCATCAATCGCGACTGGCGCGAACTGGTGGCGCCGGAACTGGAGGCGCTCTGGCGCACGAACTACGAGTTGATGGCGGCGGACCTCGAACGGCTGGAAAAAGACCCGGCCCATCCCGACTTCTGGCGCACAGTTTTCCCCGCCAACCACACGGCGGCATGGCTCAGTGCCGTGAACCAGGCGCGGCTGGTCATGGCAAGCCGATGGGACGTGACCGAGGAGGACATGAACCGCCCGGCCGAGGACCTCCAACCCAACGAACGCGACCACGACATCTTTCTTATCCACCTGCTTTCCTATGTGGAGCAGTTGTTTATCGAGGTGGAGGATGGAAGCGCTCCGTAAGCAGCAGTCGGCGTGAAGCAGGTCGTAAGCCGTCGTCAGCAGCCAGCGCAGTCAATTCCCCGTCACCAATCACCGGTTACTGCTGACCGACCACTGAGCACTAACCACTGATTACGCTGCCCACCGCTTTCACAACCTCCTCGACCTCAATCGCGGTCATGCAACGAAAATCAATCGGGCACTCGCGCAGGAAACACGGCGAGCAGGCCGGCGCGTGCCGCAGGAGAACCCGGGCCACATCACCCGCTCCCATCGGGCCGGTCAACGCCGGCTCGGTCGAGCCAAAGACGGCCACGACGGGTTTGCCGAGCGCGGCGGCGAGGTGCAGGGGCCCGGTGCTGGCGGCCAGCATGCCGTCG
>CAZAAF010000424.1:0-433 GCA_964482575.1 uncultured Verrucomicrobiota bacterium
AGGCGAGCGTGGATTACTCCAAGGTCAAGGTCCCGAACGCGTTGTGGCACCAGAAACATACGTTCACCTGCTTCGCCTACCCGACGTTCGAGCCGCAGCATTGCGAGCAGATTGGCGCGGCGTTGAAGAAGGTCGTCCGCGCCTTTGCCAAATAGTTCGTGGGGCTCCGGGGTGGCGGAGCGCCGGCTCCCGAGGCTGGCGCCCGCCACATCCCAACCCCGTCACACCCATCGCTTCCCGACCTCACTATTCCAATGAAAATCAAATGGGGCGTCATCGGTTCTGGCGGCATCGCCCGCCGGCGTCAGTTGCACACGATAGGGAAAGTCTGAAACTACTACGATGAGCCTATGATTCCTGCCATCCCAGGCAAAGCCGCTCCAGTTGATGCCGCCCAGGATGCCGGGAACTGACAGCCCGGCGGTCGTGCTGG
>CAZAAF010000424.1:443-1440 GCA_964482575.1 uncultured Verrucomicrobiota bacterium
CACTATTCCAATGAAAATAAAATGGGGCGTCATCGGTTCCGGCGGCATTGCCCGCCGGCGGACCATTCCCGAAGGCATCGTGCCGGCGTCGAACGCCACGCTGGCCGCGGTGTTTGATTCCAGCGTCGAGGCCAACCAGGCCGTGGCCAGGCAGTTCAACGCGCGCGCCGTCGCCAGCCTGGACGAATTGCTCGGCAGCGACATCGAGGCCGTCTATATCGCCTCGCCGGCGTCGGCGCACTGTGCGCAGGCCGTGGCGTGCGCCAGGGCGGGCAAGCATGTCCTGAGCGAGAAGCCGCTCGGCATGACCATGGCCGAGGCGAAGAAGATGATCGCGGCGTGCGACAAGGCGGGGGTGAAACTCGGCACGGCGTTCATGATGCGCTTCATGGCCCAGCATCGGGCGGCGTTGAAACTCATCCGCGACGGCCGGCTCGGCCAGCCGGTGTTCGGCCGCGCCCAGCTTTCCTGCTGGTACCCGCCGATCCCCGGCGCGTGGCGGCAGGACCCGGCGACCGGCGGCGGCGGGTCGTTGATGGACATGGGCGGCCACTGCATCGACCTGCTGGAGATGTTCTTTGGCAAGGTGCGCGCGGTGAGTTGTTTCACCAACCGCACGGTGCAGTCGTATGCCAGCGAGGACAGCGCGGTGGCGTCGCTCTTCTTTGAGAACGGCGCGCTCGGCGTCGTGGACGCGTTCTTCTGCATGCCCGACGAGGCGAGCCAGAACCGGCTCGAACTCTACGGCTCGAAGGGCAGCATTCTGGCCAAGGGCACCATCGGCCAGGCCGCGGCGGGGGAGATGACCGCCTTCCTGAAGGAGGATGCGGGCGGCTACAATGCGCAACAGGCGCGCTCGGCCGATGGCGGCCTGGTCATTGCGCCTCCGCCCATCAATACCTACCGTGCCGAGATCGAGGAGTTTTCCGCGGCCATCCTGGAAAAACGCGAGCCTGCGAACAGCGCGGCCATCGGCTTGCAAAGCCAGCAGGTGCTC
>CAZAAF010000424.1:1455-4710 GCA_964482575.1 uncultured Verrucomicrobiota bacterium
AACTAGGGACGGCGCGGTTCAATACCCGCCCGAGCCGAGGGTCGCGGACTGGCCGCCGGTTGTCTGGCCGGCCTTTTCCGCGGCTTCGCGGCGGCGGTACTCGTCGAGCATGGCGGCCGTGGCGGTCGCACCGCAGCGGCTGCCGCCCAGGTCCCGGACCTTGATGAGCCCATCCAGATCGCGTACGCCGCCGGCGGCCTTGACCTGGACTTTGGCGGAGACGTTCGCCCGCATCAAGGCGAGGTCGTGTTCCGTGGCGCCCTTGTAGTTGTAGTTGCCGTCCTTCTGCTTCACGAATCCGTAACCGGTCGAGGTCTTCACCCAGTCGGCGCCGGCGCGCTCGCAAAGCTGGCAGAGCTTCACCTTGATCTCATCGTTCGGCATGAAATCGTTCTCGAAAATCACCTTCACCTTCGCGCCGCGCGGGTGGGCTTCGTCGCAGACCGCCTTCACATCGCGCTCGACGTACTCCCAGTCACCACTAAGCGCCTTGCCGGCGTTGACGACCATGTCGATTTCGACGGCGCCGTCGCGGCAGGCGAGTTCGGTCTCGTAGCGTTTGGATTCGGTGCACGCATTGCCGTGGGGAAAGCCGATGACGCAGCCGACGTTGACGCCGGAGCTGCGCAGCAGTTCGGCGGCCCGTCGGACGGCGTAGGGTTTGATGCAGACGGAAGCCACGCCGTATTTCGCGGCAAGTTTGCAACCCTCCTCCAGATCCTTGTCCGTCATGGTCGGATGCAGGAGTGAGTGGTCAATCATTTTGGCCAGTTGTTCGTAGGTGTATTTCATGGTTTGAGTCCATTGCGTTGGGCCAGGGCGATGCCGCCCATCAAGCCGGCCTTGTCTCCGAGCGCGGATCGTTCCACGCGGACGCCGTCCACAGGGAACATGCCGACACGACGGCGAAGCGTGTCGCGCACGGGGTCGAGAAGCAGGTCGCCCATTTCCGCCACGCCTCCGCCGAGGACCACCAGTTCCGGGTGTAGTGCCGTCACGAGGTTGGCCGCGCCGATGCCGAGCCATTCGGCAGCACGCTGGATGGCGGCGGCCACGTTTTTGTCGCCGGCGCGGGCCGCGGTTGCCATGATGGCGGGGGAAACTTTGGCGGGGTCGCCGCCGCAGAGTGCATGCAACGTTGGCGCGTTACCGCTGAGCAGCAGGCGCACGCCCTCGGCTGTGATGGCCGGCCCGCTGACGAGTGTCTCCAGACAGCCGCGATTGCCGCAGCCACACAGCGGGCCGTCGGGCAGGATCGTCTGGTGCCCGATTTCGCCCGCCGCGGCCAGCGGCCCGAGGCGCAACTGGCCGTCGATCACCACACCGCCGCCCACACCGGTGCCGAGGGTGAAGAACACCATCGTGCGCACGCCGCGCCCGCGGCCGAACACCAGTTCGCCAAGCGTGGCGGCACGGGCATCGTTGAGCAGGTAAACCGGACAACCGATTTTGGGCTCGACCCTGCCGCGCACGGGAACATCCCGCCATTGGGTCGGGAGGTTGGGCAAAAACTTCGTGACGCCGTTGGCCAGGTCGGCCAGTCCCGGGACGCCCATGCCGAGTGCGGCGGGGCGCGCACCCGCCTGGGCCGCGAGGGCGTTGATCATGGCGGCGATCCGTTCCAAGACGGCGGCGGGGCCTTCATGGGACAGGGTCGGTTGTTTCGCCTCGGCGACCACACGACCGTCATCGCCGGCCAGTGCCGCGCTGACGTTGGTCCCCCCGAGATCCACGCTGGCGAACAGGGTGCTCATGCGGAAGACAATGTCAGGCAAAGAAGGGCTGGAGGACATTGCGGGCGACCTTGACCGCGGCCTGGCGGCCTTCCAGCGTCTTGCCGAAGGTATCGTCCTCGACTTCGATGCAGACAGGACCGTTGTACCCGACGTCCATCAGGGCGGCCATGAACCGGGCCCAGGGAATGTCACCGTAACCCGGGATGCGCGGCTGATGCCACTCCAGCGGATAAGCGAAGATACCGACCTCGTCGATGCGTTCCCGGCGGATGCGGACGTCCTTGGCATGGAGATGGAACAACTTTTCCTTGAACTCACGCAGCGGGCTGAGCGGGTCCATGTGCTGGAGGATGAAATGTGACGGGTCGTAGTTGAGGCCGAAATGGGTGCTCGGGATGTCGTTGAACGCGCGGCGCCAGATAACGGGCGAGGTCAGCAGGTTTTTCCCGCCGGGCCACTCGTCGCGCGTGAACAGCATCGGGCAGTTCTCAATGCCGATCCGGATGCCATGGTCCTCGGCAAACGCGATCAATGGCTTCCAGGTCTTGAGAAACCGGGGCCAGTTGTCGTCCACGGATTTCGTCCAGTCGCGGCCGACGAAGGTGTTGACGTTCTTCAGGCCGAGCTTTTCCGCCGCGACCATGACCTTCTTGAGATGGTCCACTGCCACCTTTGCGGCGGCCGGGTCCGGGTCGAGCGGATTGGGATAGTAGCCGAGGCCGCTGATCCCCACGCCGTGTCGGGCGCAGAGCGCATGGACCTCGTCGGCCTGGACTTGTGTGAAGCCGGTCACGTCAAGATGCGTGATGCCGGCGTATTTGCGCTCGGCCTTGCCGACGGGCCAGCACATGACCTCGACGCAGGCCAGCCGTTCGGCGGCGGCGAATGTTAACACGTTCTCCAGGGACAGTTCCGGCAAGATGGCGCTGACCAATCCAAGTTTCATAGTTTCCTTATTCAGATTTTGATCCACTGCTGTTTCTGATGGCTCTTCATGATCGCCTCGCATACGGCGACCTCCTGATGACCGTCGTCGGCGGTGGCGAACAACCGTTCGCCCCGGCTCCCGGCGATGGCGGCGTAGATGTTGCGGAAGAGCATCTTGAACGTGTCGGGGAAGCCCTCGACGTGGCCGGGCGGATAATCCATGAAACCGGCCGCGCCGTCGCCGAAGGCGGGCGTGGCACGCACGGCGGTTTCATTGGCGCCGTCGCGGTTGCCGAAGTGCAGCATCTCGGGCTGCTCCGAGCACCACCACGCGGACTTCCGGCTGCCGTAAACCTCGATGCGGATGCAGTTCTTCCGTCCGGCGGCGACCTGCGAGACGCCGAGGTTGCCGTGGGCGCCGCTGGCAAACCGCAGCAGCACGCTGGCGAAATCCTCCGTCGCGACCTTGTACGAGGCGTACTTCATCCTGGCGTTGCTCTTCGCGAAGGTTTGCACTTCGCCGAGCGGCCGGCGGCGGGTCTTGTGGAAGATGCCCAGGTCGGCAAAGACGGACGTGATCTTCGCGCCGAGG
>CAZAAF010000425.1:0-4691 GCA_964482575.1 uncultured Verrucomicrobiota bacterium
GTCCTCGAACCCATCGCCGGCCGCGTGGCCTTTTAACCCGTTTATCGCCATGTGCTCGGCTCGCCCGAATTGGGGAGGGAGATCGTCGCTCCTTTCCCCGCCGACAAGGTCGGTTTTGTCATGGATCCGCCGAACCTCATCTCGCCCGAACTTTATCCCCAACGGGACGAGGAGATGCTTCGCCTCTTCCGCGTGCTCGGCGACCGCGTTCACCTCGTGCACCTCAAGGACATGAAATTGGATGCCAAAAATAATCGTGTGAGCCCCGGACCCGGCGAGGGGGAGATGAATTACCCGTTGTTCATTTCCGAACTCCGGAAACTCAAACGACCGCTGACCGGCATCATCGAGCACATCAAAGCCGAACCCGCGGTGATGTCCAAAGCGAAAGCGTGGGTCGAAGCCCGGCTCCGGCAGAACTGAACCCGGGACGTATCAGAGTGACCAGCCCGGATGAAACCGACTTCCCCGTAGTAAACCGAAAACTTCAATGTTCAACACCAACCCCAAGGAAACATGAAACCGTCAAATCCAGAAAACCATGGCAGCGCGGTCTCCACCGCAACCGGCAACGTTGTTCCCGATGGCGCCGGGAACTCCCACAGCCGTCCCGCCCTTGAATCGGCCACTACGCGCCGTCAGTTTCTGAGAGCATCGGCGTGGATGGGCGGCAGCGTGTGGCTGGCCGGTCTCGGCGCGGCCCCGGCGGTTCGCGCGGCGGACACCGACCGGATCAAGATCGGGATTATCGGCTGCGGCGGTCGCGGGGCATGGATCGCCGGGTTGTTCGCGGCCCACGGCGGTTATGACGTGGTCGCCTGTGCGGATTATTTCCAGGACAAGGTGGACGCGCTGGGCCAGAAGCTGAACATCGATCCCTCCAGGCGGTTCACCACCCTGAGCGGCTACAAGAAACTGCTCGAATGCAAACTCGACGCCGTGGCGATTGAGACGCCGCCCTACTTTCACCCCGAACAGGCCGCGGCCGCCATTGACGCGGGGAAACACGTTTATCTGGCCAAGCCGCTGGCGGTGGACGTGCCGGGATGCCGGACCATCACCGAAACGGCGCGGAAGGCCAGGGAGAAGAAACGGGCGATGCTGGTGGATTTTCAGCATCGCGCGAACCCCTTCTACCAGGAAACGATCAAGCGCGTTCATGAGGGCGCCATCGGCACGTTCACCTATGGCGAAGCCTTCAACCAATGCGACGGGTTGAGCCTGCAAGTGCCCCCCGGCACACCCGAGGCGCGGTTGCGTAACTGGATCTTCGACATCGCCCTGTCGGGCGACCCAATGGTTGAAATCAACATCCACACTCTGGATGTCATGAACTGGATCTTCCAGAAGCCTCCGCTTTCCGTCGTCGGGTCGGGTGGACGCAAGGTGGTGCATGAAACCGGGGATTGCTGGGATCATTGCGGCTTGATGTTCCAGTACGCCGATGGCGTGCCGGTGACCTTCACCTCCAAGCGGTACAAGGACGGCGCCGAGAACGACAAGCATCTCATCGTGAACGTGTATGGCACGGAGGGCCGGGTCAACACCAAGTACGGCGGCAGGGAAATCATCATGGGCAAGAATTTTTATGCCGGCGGCACCACGGGCGGCCTCTACAAGGAGGGGGTCGTCAGCAACATCGCCACCTTCCACAAACAGGTCACCACCGGCGACTTCCAGAATCCGACCGTGGAACCCAGCGTGCAGAGCAATCTGATCGCGATCATGGGCCGTACGGCGGCCTTCAAGCGAAAGCTGATCACGTGGGACGACATCAAGGGCTGCAACGAGAAACTGGATGCGAAGCTGGATGGCTTGAAGAGTTAGAGTGACGCCATTGATGGATGAAACCCCGGTTGCGCCGGATGAGTGTTGAGAAGTCCGGCACGCACGTTGTTCCAAAAGAGGAGACCATGGATATGAACGCACGGTGCCAGCCATTGACCCGTCGCGAATGGATGTGCCGCGCCGCCCGAACCGTGGGCGGTCTGGCCATGGGCGCTTCGCTGGCCCCGCTGTTCGCGTCGCCCGCCACGCGCCGGTTCAAGATCGGAACCTGCGATTGGAGCCTTGGCAAGACGGCGAGTCCGGCCGCGTTGGAGGTGGCGAAACAAATCGGATTCGACGGCGTCCAGGTCAGCCTCGGCACGCTGGCCGACAACATGCAGTTGCGCCAGTCGGCGGTGCAGCAGCAATACAGGGACACCGCGGCGCGGCTGGACATCGAAATCTCATCGCTGGGCATCGGCGAGATGAACAACATCCCCTACAAGAGCGACCCGCGCCCCGTCGAGTGGGTCCGCGACTGCATCGATGTCATGCAGGCGCTTCGGGTGAAAGTCACGCTGCTGGCGTTCTTCGGCAAAGGCAACCTGAAAGGGGACAAGGAGGGCGTGGAAGACGTTGTCCGCCGAATCAAAAAAATAAAGCACAAGGCGGAAAAAGCCGGTGTCATTCTCGGCATCGAAAGTTACCTCAGTGCCGACGAGCACCTGGACATTCTCCAGCGCGTGGGGTCCCCGGCCGTTCAGGTATATTACGACGTGAGCAATTCCATCCGGCAGGGGTACGACATCTACAAGGAAATCCGCCAGCTGGGGCGTCGGCACATCTGTGAGTTCCACATGAAGGAAAAGGGGGTGCTGCTCGGTCAGGGCCGTGTGGATTACCACAAGGTGCGCGAGGCCATCGACGACATCGGGTATTCGGGCTGGATGCAGATCGAAGACGCCCTCCCGAAAGGGACGACGGTTCAACAGAGTTACGCCACCAACTTGAAATTCCTGCGCCAACTGTTTCCCGATTGATGGCTGGGCAGGGGAATGGGGTGCGTTCGAGAGAAGGGGGTGTATTCTGGGATTTGTGCAACCGGTTCCGGCGTGGATGCCGTCTCCAGTATCCCTCATTTTGGGCTTTCAAATGACCCCCGACTTCAGCAGTCTTTGGAAAAAGCGCCCGGTGTAAGATGAGGCCGTCGCGCCATTAGTTGAGGAGAAACCATGGCTACTGTACCGAACGCTCAAGTGTTGAAGAGACCGCTGGATCGGGTGGTGGCGGTGTTTGCAGAGACGTTTGGCGTGGCCCGCGCGGTAACGACCGGCGTCATTTTCCTGCTCATCTTCATCGCCCTGTGTACAGCCTGCTGGTTTTTCATGTCGGCTCCGCCCAACACCATCACCCTGACCGCGGGCCCGAAGGACAGTATCTTCATGATGAACGCCGAGAAGTACACCGCCATTTTGGCGCGCAGCGGCGTGAAGTTGAACATCCTGTCTTCGGGCGGTGCCTTGGAAAATCTGCAGCGACTGACCGATTCCTCTTCTCATGTGGACGTCGGGTTTGTCCTGGGCGGCGTGACTAATGCCGTGGCCATGGAAAAACTGGTCTCCTTGGGCAGTGTTTCTTATCAACCCCTGATGGTGTTTTGCCGTAGTGAGAAACCCCTGACGATCCTGTCCGAACTGACCGGCAAACGGTTGGCCATCGGCCCGGAAGGCAGCGGCACGCGGTCATTGGCGCTGACCCTGCTCGAAGCCAATGGCATCAAACCCGGCGGAACCACGACCTTGCTGGACCTCGAGGGCAAGGGGGCGTCCAAGCTGTTGTTGGAGGGCGGCATTGATGCCGCATTCCTGATGGGCGAGTCCGCCTCGCGCGACGTTCTGCGCACCTTGTTACGGACGGAGAACATTCACTTGTTGGATTTTTCCCAGGCCGATGCCTATACGCGCCGGATCACGTATTTGAACAAGTTGGTCATGCCCAAGGGGTCCATGGATTTTGGCAAGGACCTTCCCTCGCACGATGTCCGGTTGATCGGCCCGACGGTGGAAGTACTGGCGCGGCCGACGCTTCATCCGGCGTTGTCGGACCTGTTGCTGGAGACGATGCGCGAGGTGCACGGCCGCGCGACCCTGCTGCAAAAACAGGGCGAATTCCCGGCGCCGCTGGAGCATGACTTCCGCATCAGCGAGGACGCGGCCCGCTTTTACAAATCGGGCAAGAGTCTGTTGTACCGTCTGCTGCCCTTCTGGCTGGCCAGCCTGGTCAACCGCATCATGGTGGTGTTCGTCCCCATGGTGCTGGTGGTCATCCCGGGTTTGCGCGTCATTCCCCGGATGTATCGCTGGCAGGTCCAGCGGCGCATCTACCGGTGGTACGGGGAACTGCTGGTGCTGGAACGCAGCCTGCGGGCACGCATGGAACCGGACAAGCGGCAGGAATTGGTTGATCGCCTGGACGAGATCGAACAGGCCGTCCACCGCATGAAAATCCCGGCATCCTTCGCCGACCAGTTCTACGGGCTCCGCGGCCACATCGGTTTTGTTCGCAGCCAGCTCATGGACCGCTCCTAGCCGGACTGTGGCTGCACGGAACCTGATGCGCATGGCGGCGCGTGGGTGGGTGTTTTTTCAGATGAGGGTTGAACGCGCGGGCAGGGCATGATAAAGAGGCCGCCTGTAAATTCGCGGTGGCGAACATCATTCATGACACGTCTATGAAAGGCATACCGAGCCTTCACGTCGAGGCCAACTGCATTGCGCGGGCCTGGGAACTCTCGCTCATTGAGTTGCACAAGAACGGCTGCAACGTCAAAACCGAGTACGACAAGCCGAGCGACCCGCCGAGCAAGGACGCCACGATGATTATCGCCATCACCGACCCGCTCTCGGAACCGATGATCCACATGG
>CAZAAF010000426.1:0-4679 GCA_964482575.1 uncultured Verrucomicrobiota bacterium
GGCCATCGCCCTCCGGGCGCGGCGGCTGGTGTTCATGAGCGACGTGCCCGGCCTGATGCGCAATCCCAAGGACCCGGCGACGCTCATCTCCAGCCTGCCCATCGGTGACGTGCCGGGGTTGAAAGCCGCCGGCGTGGTGGACAAGGGCATGATCCCGAAGGTGGACAGCGCCGTCGAGGCGATCCGGTCAGGCGTCAAGCGTGTCCACTTTGTGGACGGCCGCGTCCCGCACAGCGTATTGCTGGAAATTTTCACCGACACAGGCGTCGGAACGGAGATTGTGAAATGACAAGCGCGGAAATCGTGGACCTTTACAGTCATTATGTCATGCCGACCTATGGCCGGTCGCTGGCCCTCGTGCGCGGCAAGGGCGTGCGTTGCTGGGACGCCGAGGGCCGGGAGTATCTCGACTACGGCGGCGGCGTGGCCGTCAACATCCTGGGTCACAGCCATCCCGCCGTGGTCCGCGCGCTCAAGCAACAGGCCCCGCAACTCATCCATTGCTCGAACCTTTATTACAGCGAGCCCCAGGGTCTGCTGGCGAAAAAAATCGTCGAGCTGGCCGGTGCGGACGGCAAGTGTTTCTTCTGCAACAGCGGCGCCGAGGCCAATGAGGCGCTCTACAAGCTCGCGCGCAAGTTCGGCCACGATGAAGGGCGGTTCGAGATCATCACGATGGAAGGCAGTTTCCATGGCCGCACGATGGCGGGCATTGCCGCCACCGGCCAGGAGAAGGTGAAGAAGGGGTTCGAGCCGGGGATGGTGGGTTTCAAGCACGTGCCGTTTAACAACCTCGAGGCCGTGCGCGCCGCCGTCGGCCCACAGACCGCTGCGATTTTGCTGGAGCCAATCCAGGGCGAGAGCGGCGTCCGTCCGGCGACGCCGGACTACTTGCGTGGCCTGCGCCAGCTTTGCGACGAGCGGAACCTGCTGTTGATGTTCGACGAGGTTCAGTGCGGCAACGGCCGGACGGGGAAGTTCTTCGGCTTCCAGTCCATCGCGCCCGACGTGACGCCGGATGCGTTCTCGATGGCCAAGGGCATCGGCGGTGGTTTCCCCATCGGCGCGGTGTGGACCCACGCGGGCCGCCAGGTGAAGGCGGCGGACGGCGAGAAGCCGCTGTGCGACATCCTCGGTCCCGGCATGCACGCCTCGACGTTTGGCGGCACGCCGCTGGCCTGTGCCGTCGCGCTCGCCGTCATCCGGACGGTGGAGGAAAAGAAGCTGATGGCCAAAGCCGTTGCGCGCGGCCAGCGCCTCAAGCGCGGGCTGAAGGCGTTGCAGGCGAAGTTCCCGTGCATCAAGGAAGTGCGTGGTCTTGGACTGATGCTCGGTATCGAATTAGACCGCGAGGTCAGGGATCTGGTTGCGAAATGTGCGACGGAGGGTCTGTTGGTGGTGCCCGCGGGCACGCACACCTTCCGCTTCGTGCCGCCGCTGATTATTTCCAACGCGGACGCGGATGCCGCGCTGGCCATCGTGGAGAAAGTGATGGGACAGTTGTCATGAAACATTTGCTTTCCATTGAAGACCTGAACGCCAGACAGATTGGCGAGATTCTCGCGCTGACGAAGAAGTTGAAGGCGGTGCGCGGCAAGCGCAGCCACCCGCAGCCGCTCCAGGGCCAGATGTGGGCGCTCATCTTCGCCAAATACAGCACGCGCACGCGCGTTTCGTTTGAGGTTGGCATCCGGGAACTGGGCGGTCGCGTGATGTTCCTGTCGAACAACGACATCCAGCTTGGCCGCGGCGAGCCGATTGTGGACACCGCCCGCGTCATGGGACGAATGGTGCACGGGTGCGTCATCCGCACGTTCAACCAGAAGGACGTGGTGGATTTTGCCGCCACCAGCGGGATTCCGACCATCAACGCCCTCACGGACGACGAGCATCCCTGTCAGATTCTCGCGGACATTTTCACCATCGAGGAAAAGCTCGGCCCGATCAAAAAGAAGGTCGTCTGCTTCATCGGCGACGGCGCGTGCAACGTGCCGGCCTCGTGGATTTTTGCCGCGGGCAAGCTCGGTGTTGAACTGCGCATTGCCGCGCCGCGCAAATACCAGCCGTCCGCCGACCTGCTCAAGCGCGCCGGCGGCAAGGTCATCGTGACCGACGATCGCGCCGGGGCCGCCAGCGGCGCCGATGTGATCTATTCGGATACATGGATTTCGATGGGCAAGGAAGAGGAGGAGGCGCAGCGCCTTGCGGAGCTCGACGGCTACCAGATCAACGACCAGTTGCTGGAGCACGCCAAGCCGAAGGCGTTGGTGATGCACTGCCTGCCCGCCTACCGCGGCAAGGAAATCACCGACGACGTCTTTGAACGTCACGCCCGGACCATCTTCGACCAGGCCGAGAACCGGCTGCACGCGCAGAAGGCCATCATGGCGCTGCTCGCGAAAGCCTGGAAACGCTAGCCTAATCACGAATCACAAGTTACGAATCACGCATTACGTATTACGACTATGAAAATTGTTTTGGCTTACTCAGGCGGTTTGGACACGTCCGTTTTGTTGTCGTGGATCAAGGAAACCTACAACGCCGAGATGATCGCCTTCTGCGCCGACATCGGCCAGGAGGAGGAACTCAAGGGCCTCGACAAGAAGGCAAAGAAAACCGGCGCGTCGAAGATTTACATCGACGACCTCACCGAGGAGTTCGCGCGCGACTTCATCTTCCCGATGATCCAGGCCGGCGCGATCTACGAAAACCAGTATTTCCTCGGCACGAGCATCGCCCGCCCGCTCATTGCCAAGCGGATGATCGAAATCGCCCGGAAGGAAAAAGCCGACGCCGTCGGCCACGGCGCCACCGGCAAGGGCAATGACCAGGTCCGCTTCGAGCTGACCGCCTACGCGCTGGAGCCGAACATCAAGGTCATCGCGCCGTGGCGCGAGGAGCGGTTCCGCAAGCAATTCGCCGGCCGGAGCGAGATGATCGCGTATTGTGCCGCGAAGAACATCCCCGTCGAGGCGAGCGCGAAGAAGCCCTACTCGATGGACCGCAACCTCCTGCACATCAGCTTCGAGAGCGGCATCCTGGAAGACCCGTGGATGGAGCCGCCGAAGGACATGTTCAAGCTCAGCGTGGCGCCCGAGGACGCGCCGGCAAAGCCGGAATACGTCACGCTCGATTTCGTGCGCGGCATTTGCGTCGCCGTCAACGGCAGGCGCCTCTCGCCGGCCAACGTGATGCGGACGCTGAACAAGCTTGGCGGCAGGCACGGCGTCGGCCGCGTGGACCTCGTCGAAAACCGGTTTGTCGGCATGAAGTCCCGCGGCGTCTATGAGACGCCGGGCGGCGCGATCCTCCACTCCGCCCACCGGCAGATGGAGACGCTGACGATGGACCGCGAGGTCATGCACCTGCGCGACTCGCTCATCCCGCGCTACAGCGAACTGGTGTATTACGGGTTCTGGTTCTCGCCCGAGCGGCTGGCGTTGCAGGCCCTCGTCGAGGAGAGCCAGCAGAACGTCACCGGCACCGTCCGCCTCAAGCTCTACAAGGGCAACATCATCACCGTCGGCCGCAAGAGCACGCTGTCGCTCTACCGTCCCGACATCGCGACGATGGAGAGCGGCGAGAGCATCTACAACCAGGATGACGCCACCGGCTTCATCAAGCTCAACGCCCTCCGCCTCCGCGTGAAGGCGATGGTGGAAAAGCAGGCGAAGAAGAAGGCGTAGCCGCGCCCGCACTGGGAATCACGCGGTTCGGTTGGATGTCCAAGGCTGGCCGTTGAGAGAATGGAGGCGCGGATGACAATTCGCGCCAGAGGGCTTGATTATCGGCGCGTTGTCCCGCTAATCTCCGCCATGCACACTCCATCCTGCATCCGTCCCTGGTCATTCCCCTTCGGCGTTGTCGTCCTGGCCGCTACAATGCTTTGCGCTGTCCCGGTGCCATCCCGCGCCGCCGATGCCGCTTCCACCAAGAGTGCGCTCGAAACCGATCCCCAGGGATGGGTGGACATCCTGCCGTCGTCCAGCCTCGACGGCTGGTATCGCGTGCCGGTGCCGCCCACCGGCAAACTGGGCCGTGCACAGTGGCACGTGGATGCCGGCAAGAAGCGGCTCATTTGCGACGGCGATGGCGGGCACGACATGCTCCTGACTGCGAAGGAGTACGGCGATGTCATTTTCCACTTCGAGTTTTGCTACACGAAAATCGAGGGGAAGCCCGGCTACAACAGCGGCGCCTATGTGCGCAATTCCAAGGACGGCGCCATCTGGCATCAGGCGCAGTTCGGCGATGCAAAGGACGGCTACCTTTTCGGCGTGTCGCCGACGGCGGATGGCAAGCCCAAGTTCTTCACCCTCAAGAAGGAGGTCAAGGAGATGCGCGTCAAGCCGGTCGGTGAATGGAACACCTTCGAGGTCACCGCGCGGGGCAAGACCCTGACGCTGTGGGTCAACGGCGCGGTCACGTGCCAGTTCGACAACTGCGGCCAGCCGCAAGGACATATCGGGGTGGAAGGCGAAGGCTATCGCATCGAGTTCCGCAATCTGAAGGTCAAGGAATTGAAATAGGGGATTCGAAGGCGACAAGTATGAGGAAGCTGCCGATGGCGGTCGCGGTGCTGGTCCCGTTGGCCGTTGCCGTGTTCGCCGGGGATGGCCCTTCAACGCCATCCCATGGTTGCATCGATGCGGGGGTCGGCATCGTGGACATCACGCCCC
>CAZAAF010000427.1:0-4640 GCA_964482575.1 uncultured Verrucomicrobiota bacterium
TCGGGCCATCGGATGGCAACATCGATCCCGGGAAACTTGCAGTCTATGAATCCATCGGCAGCTCCCTATGTGAAAATCGCGCCGGACGTGAAGCTTGGCAAGAACGTCCGCATCTTCGGATTTGTGAACCTGTATGGATGCGAGATCGGCGATGACGTGAAGATCGGGACCTTTGTGGAAATTCAAAAAGGTGCCCGGATCGGCCATCGCTGCAAGATCTCCAGCCACACGTTCATTTGCGAGGGCGTTACGTTGGAGGACGAGGTTTTTGTCGGGCACAACGTCACCTTCATCAACGACCGCTACCCACGCGCCACGAACACCAACGGCGCGCTGCAAACCGAGGCGGATTGGAAATGTATCGGGACGAGGGTCAAACGGGGCGCTTCCATTGGTTCCAGCGCCACCCTGTTGTGTGGAATTACCGTCGGTGAAAACGCCACGATTGGCGCGGGCAGCGTGGTGACCAAGGATGTGCCGGCCGGTGCCGTTGTGGCGGGGAATCCCGCCCGCCTTTTGAAGAAGAAATCCCCTGTGACCGCCCGGCGCCCCAAATCGCGTGTCCGTCCCGTCTGAGATCAACCCGGTTGCTGCCGATGTCCGCCCGCCGGGTTCCGCGGGCGGCGGCGCCGTCGTGGAGCGCCTCAATCCGCTGGAGACGCCCGGATGGGATGCCATGGTGGAAGCCTGCCCGGGGTCTTCGATTTTTCATACGTCCGCATGGGCCCGGGTGCTGCACGACACCTACGGGTATGTGCCGATCTACTTTGCCCGGCGTGCGGCGGACCGTCTGCTGGCACTGCTGCCCGTCATGGAGGTGGATAGTTGGTTGACTGGACGGCGCGGCGTTTCCCTTCCGTTTACGGATGATTGCGAACCGTTGTGTCTGGACGGTGCGGGATTGACAGACGTCCTTCAGACGGTGATGGACTATGCGGTGAAACGCGACTGGAGGTATCTGGAGTGTCGCGGAGGGAAGCCGATGTTTGGCGATGTCCCTGCGTCCACCGCGTTTTACGGTCATTACCTCAGCCTGGCCGGAGGGGATGAAGCACTGTTCGCCAAGGTGGAGAGTGCCGTGCGTCGGGCGGTGCGCAAGGCGGAAAAGGAGGGCGTTACCGTCGAGTTTTTGCAGAGTCTGGAGGCGATGCGGACGTTTTACGACCTCCACTGCAAGACGCGGACCCGGCACGGCCTGCCGCCGCAGCCGTTTCTCTTTTTCCAGAAGGTGCATGAGCACGTGGTGGCCCCAAAACACGGCTATGTGGCCATTGCGAGGCACCAGCAGACGCCCGTGGCCGCCAATGTCTATTTCCACTGGGGAAAGAATGTTATTTACAAGTACGGTGCTTCCGACGAGGCCTACCAGCAGTTGCGGGCCAATAATCTGGTCATGTGGGAGGCCCTCCGGCGGTACGGGCGGGAGAATTTTGAGCAGTTGCATTTCGGTCGTACATCCCTTACTAATCAGGGGTTGCGGCGTTTCAAGCTTGGTTGGGGCACGACAGAGCACAGTATTGAGTATGTGAGATACGACAGGCGGAAAAACGAATTTGTGACGGTGAAGGACGAGTCTTCCGGCTGGCACAGTCATGTATTCAATCGGATGCCCGGCTTTCTTTCCAAGTGGGTTGGAACGGTGCTTTACAAGCACATGGCGTAGGATAAGCGTGAGAGGACATGGGAACGCCGTACAAGTCGAGTGAAATTCGGGGCGGAATGACGACCCGTACGATCCCCGGAGAAAGGCAGCGCATCGCGTGAACACCCTGGATAGCAAACAGACATCAGTCCAAGGTTTGGGAATTTCCTTGGGCGACATCTACTATGTGTTGTTTCGGCAGAATTTGAAGATTGTCTTCATGGTTTTTTTTTTTGTTTTGGGATCCACCGGCTTCTACACTTTCAAGCCGCCGTTGTATCAGTCTGAAGCCAAACTGTTTATCCTCTACGTGGTGACCGCCCAGGTGCCCAAGCTGGCCGGCCCGGAATCCAATGTGAAAACGCCGGATGAGCGCGGCGAGAACATCATGAATTCCGAGGTCGAAATCCTCACCAGCCTGGATTTGATCAAGCAGACGGTGGTCGCCTACGGACCGGACAAGGTCCTGGCTCGGGCAGGCGGTGGCAGTGATCCCGACAAGGCGGCGGCGATCATCAAGGGCAATCTGATCGTCGAGACGGCGAAGAGGAGCGATGTCATTCGTGTGGTCCTGCAGCATTCGGACGCCGAAGTGGTCAAGCCCGTCCTCACTCTCTTGATTGAGAATTATATCAAACGGCACATCGAAATTCACCGGGCCGTCGGCATCATCCACGACTTGCTGACACAGGAGACCGACCAGATGCGAAGCCGGCTCGAGCAGACGGAGAAGGAGCTTCACGACGTCAAGAGCAAGGCGGATGTGCTTTCGTTCGATGACGCGCGGCGGGCCTATACGGACCAGATTTCAGAAATCCGGCGGAACATTCTTTCCGCTGCCGCCGAGCTGGCGGAACGCCAGGCCGAGTTCCAGGAGATCCGGAAGGGCGCGGCGGCCAAGGCGCACGCGTCGCTGCCCCCGCCGTCGGCCACGCCGTCCGCGGCGGCCACCCCGCCGCCCCCGGAGATGCGCGTGAAACCCGATGATGAGTATCAAAGCGTCTCGGAGCGGCTGGATTTTCTGCGTAAAAGAAAGATGGAGTTGCGAACGCAATACACCGAGAACAGCGTCCTGGTCAAAGGCATCAACGACCAGATTATCGAGGCCGAGAAACGCAAACGGCAGCTCGAAGCTGCAAATCCCGCGCTGACTATGATTGGGGCCTCCACACCGACGCCCGCGTCCACGCCGGCGTCCGCGTCAACCCAGACGGTGATCATCCCGCAGACAGGAGCCACCTACGATCCGGTGACCGAATCGGCCCGGATCATGGCGTTGCAAACGCGCATCAAGATCCTGAACGCGCAGTTGGATCAGATTCGCGCCGAGACCAGCAAGTTCGATGAGAAGGGCGATCTGATCTCCGAATTGCAGCGGAGGAAGGAGTTGCAGGAGGCCAGTTATCGTTTCTATGCCAACAGCCTCGAACAGGCGCGCATCGAAGAGGCGCTGGGGGCCGGGAAGGTGTTGAACATCAACAAGATTCAAACGCCATCGCCTCCCATGCGGGACTGGCTTGTGACGCTTCGTGTCATGGCCATGCTGGTCATGGGTGGCGTGGTGGTGGGGCTCGTTTTGGCGTTTGTGTCCGACATGTATCTGGACCGTTCCGTGAGGCGTCCGGCGGACGTGGAGAAGAAACTGCGCCTGCCGCTGCTCGTCACCATCCGCGATATCGGCTGGTTTGGCCGGCGACGCGTGGCCAAGGCCACCCAGCGCCTGCGGCAGCACACCGACGCGAGTGCCGGCAGTCTGACGGAGCAAACCGCCGGGCTGGTTCCCCGGCTTTTCAATGATCCGCTGCTGCCGTTTTATGAGACCTTGCGGGACCGGCTGGATCAGCGGCTGGAACGACGGAACGTGACTCACAAGCCGAAGTTCGTGGGTGTTACCGCTGTGGATGAAGGGGCGGGTGTGACCACGCTGGCCACGGGGTTGGCGGTGTCCCTGTCCGAGACCGAAAATAGGAACGTCCTGCTGATCGATCTGGACCGGGATTTGAGTGTTGCCAAGCAGTTTTACAAGGGGCAGATCACGGAGCATAGCCTGGCGGATGCCATGGATCCAAAACTCAAGGCCGTGATTCAGGATGCGGGTACGACCGGTGGGGAACCGGACATCGAGAAGCTCAGCCATGTGTTTCGCAATCAATACCCGGAGATCCTGAGGAAAATCAAAGCCTCGGATTATGATTATGTGATTTTCGACATGTCGCCCGTGGCTCCGACCAGCATCACCCTGCGTCTGGCGGGGTTCATGGACGAAGTGGTCCTGGTCATTGAATCGGAGAAGACCAATCAGGATGTTGCGCGGGATGGGATTGCGTTGCTTCAGGAATCGAAGACCGGCGTGTCGGCGGTACTGAACAAGATTCGAAACTACGTCCCGGTGGCACTGCATCAGGAATTCTGGGGCGGCGTTTAAGAGACGGGAGGATCCCTTCCGGTTTCACGAGGCGGATGTAGCCGCGTGGGCATTCCAAACCAACAGGCACGAAACCGGCGGATCGGGTTGGACGTGACGGGATGTGCTTTCGTCGTTGAACCTTTGGGTTGATAAGTTTCCATGCTGAAAGAGCGGTTGTATTACCTGGTCAAGCCGTACCTGCCATGGCGGTTCCGCATGGCGATGCGCAGGATCCTGGCCCGGAGGAAACACCGGCAATGGGAGGATGTGTGGCCGATCAATCCCGCCGCCAGTCGTCCTCCCGAGGGCTGGCCCGGCTGGCCCGGGGACAGGAAATTTGCCTTCGTCTTGACCCACGATGTCGAGGGCCCCGGTGGTTTGGCCAAATGCCTGAAGCTGGCGGAAGTCGAGAAGAAGTTGGGCTTCCGTTCGTCGTTCAACCTGGTTCCGGAAGGTGAATACACCGTGCCGCCAGAGTTGCGCGCGGCGTTGGTGAAGGACGGGTTTGAGATCGGCGTGCACGATCTGCACCACGACGGCAAGCTCTACAACAATCGGCAGGATTTCGCCAGAAAAGCGGCACGAATCCAG
>CAZAAF010000428.1:0-4628 GCA_964482575.1 uncultured Verrucomicrobiota bacterium
GTTGTCAGCGGATGCGGCGGGCAGCCGGGAATGTAGAGGTCCACCGGCACGATGCCGTCGGCGCCGTTATGAACCTCGGTGTGTCCGGCGTAAGGGCCGCCGGCAATGGCGCATGAGCCGACCGCGATGACCAGCTTCGGATCGGGCGTGGCTTCGTAGGTCTGCAGGAGCGCGGCCTTCATGTTCTGCGGTACCGGGCCGGTAATGAGCAGCCCGTCGGCGTGGCGCGGCGAGGCGACGATCTGGATGCCGAACCGTCCGAGGTCGAACACCACCGTGCTGAGCACGTTCACCTCCGCCTCGCAGGCGTTGCATCCGCCGGCGCTGACCTGGCGGAGTTTCAGCGAACGGCCGAAAAGTTTGCGGCTCTTCGTGTCGAGCGCCTGCGCCAGTTGCAGCTCCGGCCCCTGCAGGATGAGGTCCCGTTGCGCGCGCACGGCGAGACGGTGGTCCTGCGTGAAACACAGCGCCTGTTCCGGACAGGCGGCGGCGCAGTCGGCGCAGAAGAGGCACCGGCCAAGATCGAGACTGACCCGGCCGTTGCCGGCCTCGATGGCGCCGGTCGGGCACACCTGGGCGCAATCACTGCAGCCGGCCTTGCACTTCGACGGCTCGAACACGGGCCGGCCGCGGTAGCGGTCGGGCAGCGTCGGCGGCTGCGCCGGGTAACCGATCGTCCGGTGGCCTTGTCGAATTCGCGCGTAGGAAGCTTTCAGCATGGCAACCTCACAAATCGTGTCCGCAGTAGGACAGGTTGAAACTCTTGTTGCACAGCGGGAAATCGGAAATCTGCTGGCCGCGCATCGCCATCGCCAGCCCGATCCAGTTGTGGAACGACGGGTCCACCACCTTGTAGCGGGCCAACCGCCCGCGCTCGTCGGTCATCGCGACGTGGCAGATCTCGCCGCGCCAGCCCTCGGCCAGCGTGACGGCGAGGCTGTTCGGCGCGGGCTGCGGCAATTCCGCGCGCACCGAGCCGTCCGGCAGCGCCTTGAGCATGTCGCGGATGAACGCCGCCGACCGTTGAATCTCCAGCCAGCGCACATACGCGCGCGCAAACACATCGCCGGTGTGGAACGTCGAGACCGGAATCTGGAAGAACCGGTAGATGCCGGACGGAAATTCCTGACGCGCGTCGCGTTCCAGCCCGCACGCCCGCGCCGGAACGCCGACGAGACCGAGGTCGCGGCACATCCGCTCGGACAGCACGCCGGTGTTCTCAAACCGCGCGCGGACGGACGAGGTGTTCCAGAGCAGTTCCGCCGCCTGCGTCGTGTCGCGCATCGTGGCGTCCAGCCGTTTGAGTAATTGTTCGATGCGCGCATCATCCGCGTCGAACTGCACGCCGCCGGGACGCACCAGGCCGCGCCCGACGCGGCTGCCGCACAGCAGCGCGGTCAGGTTCAGGAAATCGCCGCGCAGCCGCCCGCAAAAGGACGCCGTCGGCTGGTAACCGATGTCACCGGCCAGCGCGCCGAGGTCGCCAGTGTGATTGGCCAGCCGCTCCAGTTCCAGCGCCACCGCCCGCAACGCCTGCGCCCGTGGCGGCACGCTGGTGCCGGACAGCGCCTCGATGGCCCCGCAATACGCCATGGCGTGCGCGATCGTCGTGTCGCCCGCGAGCGTCTCCATGTAATGGATGGCGCGCTTGTCCGGTCCGCCGATCAGCGCGCGCTCGACGCCGCGATGCTGGTAACCGAGCGAGATTTCCAGGTGCAGCACGCGCTCGCCGCGGCATTGGAAACGGAAATGTCCCGGCTCGATCACGCCGGCGTGGACCGGGCCCACCGCCACTTCGTGAACCTCGTCGCCTTCGACGCGGAAAAAATCCATCACCGACGGAAGCAGCGCAGCGCCAGCCTCGCGTCCCCAGGCGTCATGGCCGGCGCGGTAGGAACGGTGAAAGCGGATCGGTTTCAGCCAGGGATGGTTTTCCGGCCGCACGCCCCATTGCTCGGCGATCTCGCGTTCGAACCCGTGCGCCTGCGGGCAGTCCGGCGTCAGCGCCGGGTAACTGTCCGCGACCTCCGTGGAACAGACGTCGAGGCTGGACATCGCGGCATCCGCCAGCACCGCCACGAGCCGCACGGCGCCACCCTCCTGCGGCACGCCAAACAACGCCGCGAGCCGCGAACCCCGTTCCACGCCGCCCAGCACGCGCTCGCGGAACTCCGCGACGCCCAGTGTGGGCAACCCGACGAGCGAGGCGGACTGGCCGTTGTGAAGCTGGAGTGATTCGCCGGTGGTCATCAGAATCCCTTCGACAGCGTGCGCGCCGCCTCCTGCAAGGTATCGGTCAATCCCTGCGGAATCCACAGGCCCAGCAGGAGCACCGCCACGCCCAGGGCCAGCGCCGGCACGATGGCCGACCGCGCCTCGCGGCCGGCCCGGTGCTGCACCGCGCCGCCCGGTTCGCCCTGCGCCATCCGCAATACCGGCGTCGCCATGCCGATGAAGATCACCGCCAGCATCGCCAGGAAGGCGGCGGCGATACACCCATGATGCTGCTCCAGCGCGCCCCTCAGGATCGTGAACTCGCTCAGGAACAAGCCGAACGGCGGCGAACCGGCGATCGCCAGAAAACCCGCGATCCACAACGCGCCCGTCACCGGCAGCACGCGCGTGACGCCGCGCACGTTGGCGGAAACCTTGGTCCGGTAGGCGGCGAGGATGTTGCCCGCGACGAGAAAGAGCATGGCCTTGGTCAACGAGTGGTTGACGGCGTGGAGCATGGCGCCGAACGTCGCCACGCCGCCGAGGCCGACGCCGAGCGCAAGGATGCCCATGTGTTCGACGCTGGAGTAGGCGAGCATCCGCTTATAGTCGCTCTGGCCGAAGATGAACACGGCCGCCACCGCCATCGACAGCAGGCCGAAACCGACCAGCAATTCCTGCGCGAACTCCGCCAGCCCGGCGGCCGCGCACACCTGGAAGGCGCGCAGGATGCCGAGGAACGCGCAGTTCAGCACCGCGCCCGACAGCAACGCGGAGACCACCGACGGTGATTCGCTGTGCGCGTCGGGCAGCCATGTGTGGAGCGGCGCGAGACCCATTTTCGTGCCATAGCCGACGAGCAGCAGCAGGAACGCCGCTTTCAACCACGGAGCGTGAAACTCGCGCGCGTGCCGCGCCAGGTCGCCCAGCAACAGCGGCATTCCCTCTCCCCCGGCCGGCGCGCTCGACACGGCGAGGAAGAAGTTTCCGAGCAACGCCAGCGCGATGCCCACGGAACAGATCAACAGGTATTTCCAGGCGGCCTCCAGTGAACGATGGTGCCGGTGAAAGTAGATCAGCGACGCGCTCGACAGGGTCGTGGCTTCGACGGCCACCCAGAGCAGGCCAAAATGCTGGCTCATCGTCACCAGACTCATGGAAGCGAGGAACAACAACATGCAGCCGGTGAACACCGCTTCCGGCGCGTTGGCAAACATGAAGCCTTCCTCGAAATCCGGCTCGGCGCCGTGTTGCTCGCGCCGCAGGTAGCCGACCGCGTAAAACGCCGCCGCCAGGAACAGCGCGCTGATAATGCTCAGGAACAACAGGCCCAAGGCGTCGAGCGCCAGCCAGCCGCCAAACACCGGCGCCGGACGCGCGATCCACGCCCCCGCCGTCAACAGCGCCTCCACCACCGCCGTCGCCGTCAACAGCACGCGGCGCGGGCCGTCCGGCCGGATGAAGAACGCGGCCAGGCCGGCCAGGGTGGGGATGAAAACGAGCGCGAAGATCATGGTCAGTCCTTCAACGACGTCAGCGCGTCCGTGTCGATGTGGTCAAACTCGCGGCTGATATGGAAAATGATGATGCCCATCACGAACACCGCCACGAAAACATCGAGCAGCACGCCGAGTTCGACCAGCAACGACGTGTGCTGGATCAAGCCGACGCCAAACGTATAGACGCCGTTCTCCAGCACAAGAAAGCCCAGCACCTGGTTGACCGCCTTCTTGCGGCTGATAATGAGGAACAACCCCGCCAGGATGGAGAACATCGCCACCGGCACCACCAACGACGAGATTGTCGCGCCCGGCACCGGCAATTGCCGGCCGATCCAAATCGAGATGGCCAGCGCCGCAACGCCGATGAGCAGCGAGAGATTGTAACCGACATACGGTTCGACTTCGCGCTGCACCGAGGCTTCGCGCAATGCGCGAAACATCAAGTGCGGAAAAACCACGCCCTTGAGCACCATGCTGCCGACAGCGATCAGCACCGCATGCCAGCCGGCGTGCGGCGAGGCCACCAGCGGCAGCACGCCGAGCAAAATGCCCTGCGCCGCCGTCACGCGGATCGATGCGCCCAGCCGGCTGTTGGCCAGCAACATCAGGTTGGTCAGCGCCACAAGGATGAGAATGCTGTCAACGCTCATGGTTCACCTCATGGCCAGAATCAACGCCAGCACCGCCAGCGCGCTCGCGCCGACGAGCAGTTGCGGCACACGCACGAGCCGCAGCCGGGCCATGCTCGACTCGATGATGCCGACAATCACCGCCACCCCGAACATGCCGGCCAGCGCCACGAGCATGTCCAGCCACGCGCTCCCGGTGTGCACCGGCAGCATCACGCCCACCAGCACCGCGCCGAGCACCCAGAGTTTCAGCGCCGAACCATACAGGATGAACGCAAAATCC
>CAZAAF010000429.1:0-4610 GCA_964482575.1 uncultured Verrucomicrobiota bacterium
CGACCAGGTCATCCGCCAAAGCGGGTTGACAAGCGCGGAGGTTTTCGCCACGTTGCTTCGACTTGAAATGAAGCGGCGGGTCCGGCAACTGCCGGGCAAGCGTTTCGTTCGCATGCAATCATGAGCGGAAAACATCTGGTCATTGTCGAGTCGCCTGCCAAGGCGAAGACGATCAACAAATATCTGGGCCACGATTATATCGTGAAGGCCTCGATGGGCCACGTCCGCGACCTGCCCAGCACGGGCCTGTCCGTGGACATCAAGAATGACTTCGAGCCCACGTACGAGGTCACGCCCAAGAAGAAGCAGATCGTCGCCGAACTGAAGAAGGCCGCCGAGCCGGCCGAAACCGTTTTCCTCGCGCCGGACCCTGACCGCGAAGGCGAGGCCATCGCCTGGCACCTGCGCGAATTGCTGGCAAAGAACAAGAAGGATCACCAGCGGTTCCGCCGCGTCGCCTTCAACGAGATCACCAAGAACGCCGTGCAGCAGGCGTTCCTGCAGCCGGGCGACATCGAGATGCCGCGCGTGGACAGCCAGCAGGCGCGGCGCGTGCTCGACCGCATCGTGGGCTACCAGATCAGCCCCCTGCTCTGGCGCCGGGTCCGCGGCGCGCGCAGCGCCGGCCGCGTGCAGAGCGTGGCGGTGCGGCTCATCGTCGATCGCGAACGGGAAATCCGCGCGTTCGTGCCGAAGGAATACTGGTCGGTCGAGGCGGAGCTGCGGAAGCTCGTGGACCCGCGCCTGCCGTTCCACGCCCGGCTGGTCCGCATCAACGACGAGAAGCTGATCGATGTCGAGAAGGGCCTGTTCCTGATCGGCAACCAGGGCGCCGCCGACGCCGCCAAGGCCGAACTCGAAGGCGCCGCCTGGCGCGTCGAGAAGGTGGACGAGCAGCCGCGGAAACGGAACCCGTTCCCGCCGTTCATGACCAGCACGCTCCAGCGCGCCGCCTCCACCAACCTCCGCCTCGGCACGGACCAGACGATGCGCATTGCGCAGCAGCTCTACGAAGGCGTCGATCTGGGTGACGAAGGTTCGACCGGTCTCATCACCTACATGCGTACCGATTCGCTCACGGTGTCGCGCGATGCGCAGGCCGAGGCGCTGGCCTACATCCGCGAGACGTACGGCGCGGACTACGCGCCGGAGTCGCCGAATTTCTACCGCTCGCGCGAGACGGCGCAGGGCGCGCACGAGGCGATCCGCCCCACGTCGGTGCGCCGGACGCCGGAGAGCGTGGCGCCGTACCTGGACCGGCAGCAGCTCGCGCTCTACACGCTGATCTGGAAACGATTCGTGGCGAGCCAGATGTCGCCCGCGCAGTTGCTGGTCAAGAGCGTGGACATCCTCGCGCGCAACGAGCGCGTGGAGACGCCGCGCAACTTCGGGTTCCGCGCCAGCACCACGCAGGTGACGTTCCCCGGGTTCCTGAAGGTCCACGGCGTCGAGGAAGGCGACGAGGACAAGACGGCCGAGGAGAACGGCGAGGCGATCCCGCCGTTGACCGCGGCCGAGTCGCTGGAGCTGCTCGGGCTGAACCCGGAACAGCATTTCACCGAGCCGCCGCCGCGGTACTCGGAGGCGACGCTGATCAAGGTGTTGGAGGAACTCGGCATCGGCCGCCCCAGCACCTACGCACCGACCATCTCGACCATCCAGAAGCGCGAATACGTCGAGAAGGACAAGGGCCGCCTCAAGCCGACGCCCCTCGGCGAGACGACGACCGACCTGCTGGTCCAGTGGTTCCCCGAACTGCTCGACGTGAAGTTCACCGCGCAGATGGAGGAACAGCTCGACGAGGTGGAGTCGGGCAAGATCGAGTGGCACGAGCTGCTCAAGCGGTTCTACAAGGATTTCAAGCCCGCGCTCGACAAGGCGAACGAGGTGAAGAAGCCGGAGAAGACCGACCTGAAATGCCAGGCCTGCGGCGCGCCGATGGTCATCAAGCACGGTCGCAACGGCCAGTTCCTGACCTGCTCGAAGTACCCGAAGTGCAAGACCGCCGCCAATTTCACCCGCGACGAGAACGGCGTCATCCAGATCCAGGAGCCGGAGAAGACCGATCTGCTGTGCGAGAAGTGCGGCAAGCCGATGACGGTGCGCAACGCGCCGGGCGGCTCGTTCCTCGCCTGCTCCGCCTACCCCGAGTGCAAGACCACGCTGAATTTCACGCGCGACGAGAAAGGCGGCGTCGTGCCGGAGAAGAAGGAGGCCACCGGCGTCCAGTGCGAGAAGTGCGGCGAGCCGATGATCGTCAAGAGCGGCAAGAACGGCGAGTTCCTCGCCTGCTCGGCCTACCCGAAGTGCAAGACGACCCGGAACTTCACGCGGGACACCGCCGGCGTCATCGTGCCGGAGAAGAAGGAGACGACCGGCATCCAGTGCGAGAAGTGCGGGCAGGACATGGTCATCAAGTCCAGCCGGCGCGGGCCGTTCCTGGCGTGCTCCGGTTACCCGAAGTGCCGCAACGCCATGAGTTTTGTCCGCGACGACAGCGGGAAGATTGTTCCCAAGCCGCGCGCGGAATCGCAGATCAAGGTGGAGGAGAAGTGCGACAAGTGCGGCGCGCCGATGGCCATCAAGGGCAGCCGCCGCGGGTCGTTCCTCGCCTGCACGGCGTACCCGAAGTGCAAGAACGCCAAGCCGCTGCCGGAGAAGATGAAGGAAGAGCTGGCCGCCGCCCGCGCGAAGCTCGCCGCGAGCATGCCCGAGGGGGCCGCCGCCGCCGGCGGCGCGCCCGCCGCGAAGCCGAAGGCGGTATTGACGAAGATCGAATGCGAGAAGTGCGGCAAACCGATGGCCATCCGCCACGGCCCGCGCGGCAAATTCCTCGGCTGTTCCGGTTACCCGAAGTGCAAGAACGCGCAGCCGATCCCGGAGGACCTTGAAATCCCGGCCGAGGCTCCGGCCGCGCACGGTCCCGTGGAGGCGACGGCGGAGCAGTTGAAGGAGAAGAAGGCGGCCGCCGAGCCCCAGACGACCGACGAGAAATGCGAGAAGTGCGGTTCGCCGATGATCATCAAGAGCGGCCGGTTCGGGCCGTTCATGGCCTGCGCGGCCTACCCGAAGTGCAAAACGACGAAAAAAATGCCGCCGACGGCGTAGCCGGCTGGCCCGACGAGCCGGTTCGCGACTTCCTGCAATACCTGCAGGCCGAGCGCAACGCCTCGGCACTGACACTCCGCAACTACGAGCAGTGCCTGCGCGAGTTTCGCGGCTGGCTGGCGGAGAGCAGCACGTCGGGCGTGAAGCGTGAAGCGCCAGGCGGGGGAAGCCCGAAACCAGCCGAACTGAAATCTTCATCGCCGCGCACATCCGCGCCCGCCGCTCCACGCCCCGTCAACTGGCGCGCCATCGAGCCGTTCCAGTGCCGGCGCTACCTGATGTCGCTGATGCAGGCGGGACTGAAGCGCGCGACGGTGGCGTTGCGCATCGCCGGCCTGCGGTCGTTCTACCGTTTCCTCATGCGGCGCGGCGTGGTGAAGGACAACCCGCTCAGCGGCCTCATCATGCCGAAGCGCGAGAAACGCCTGCCGCGGTTTCTCACGCTCCAGCAGGTCAACGACCTGCTCCACGCGCCGTTGGCGGCGGCCGAACCGCCCGTCGAGGGTGAGAAACGCGGACCCGGCCGGCCGTCGTTGCCGCATGTGCCGTGGCGCGACAAGGCGATCCTGGAAGTGCTTTACAGCGGCGGGTTGCGCGTCCACGAAATCGCGCGACTGAACCGCGAGCATATCGATTTCCTGGCCGAGGTCATCAACGTCCGCGGCAAGGGCGGCAAGCAACGGATGTGTCCCGTCGGCCGGCCGGCGCTCGACGCGGTGGAGACCTACTGGTCGAAGCTGCCGCCGGAATTTCCGGGCGGCCCAAGCTCGCCGGCGTTTCACAACGCGCACGGCGGGCGGCTGAATGTCCGCGAGGTGCAGCGCGCGATGAAGAAGTACTGCAAGATGGCCGGGATCGGCGCGGACCTGACGCCGCACAAGCTGCGCCACAGTTTTGCGACGCACATGCTCGACGCCGGCGCCGATCTCCGCAGCGTGCAGGAACTCCTCGGCCACTCCAGCCTCTCCACGACGCAGGTCTATACCCACGTCACTTCCGCGCGGCTCAAGCAGGTGTACGACAAGACGCACCCGCGGGCGTGACGGACAGCGGAGGGATGGGGAGCGGGGAGTCGAGGGATGGAGTGGTGGAGTGGTGGGGGGACATTAGCCCGCCAAACACGCGAAACACACGAAAGGATGGAGACAAGGAAACTTGTCATGCCGGTGGGGCGAGACTCTGTCGAGCCTCCGCTTTCCCGTAGCCGCCGACGTCAGGAGGCGGAAGGCTGAAGAAACGACAAACTTGGCGAGTGCGGAGCGGCGTCCGCGCTCTCACGAGCGCGGCTACGGGAACATTCCCATCCTGCAAATCCTGTCCATCCCTGTTGTGTCTTCGAAAACGCACCGGTACGGTCTTCGAGCGGCTGCCAGTAGCGAATCCTGGCGCAACCCCCATACGCACCACCCTCTCCGCCTCCTTACGTCGGCGGCTACCCGGAAAGGACCGCGCCGTATTAGCCCGCTAAACACGCGAAAGGACGCTAAAGAGAAGTTTCTAAC
>CAZAAF010000430.1:0-4595 GCA_964482575.1 uncultured Verrucomicrobiota bacterium
CCCCCCCCCCCCCCCCCCCCCCCCCCCCCCCCCCCCCCCCCCCCCCCCCCCCGCGCGCCCCAGACAGGGACCGGACGACAAAGCCGCTCGTAGAGGCGCGGAGGGCACAGTTCGCCGCAGAGGGCGGCGGCCTGGGATTACGGCTTGGGCTGGTACGGATGCAGGGTAATGGTCCCGCTCGAGGGCTGGTGCGTTACCGTGTTGGCATAGACCTGCGCATTGCCGTTCAGCGTCGAGCCATTGAAATCCACGGTGGGAGCATAGACGTTGATCGTGGGCGCGGTCAGGATGGAACTCAAAATACTGGCCGTGGAGTAGGCGTTGATCGATATCAGCGCCGCCGTCAGCGCCGAGTTTTGGACGAGGACGTTCTGGCCCTGGAGATTGATGGCGCCAGTGGCGTTCAGTTGCGCGTTGATGATGCTGAGGTTTTGGACGGAGACGATGTTGAGGTTGCCGTAACCCGTCGGCCCACTGGCGCTGATCTGGACTGTCTCGCTGCCGCTGGAGCGGCCACTGGCGCCGATGATGTCAATATTGCCGCCGGTGGAGAGGGCGTTGAGGACGGTGGCCGAATCCTGCGCCGAGAGGCGGACGTAATGCGTCGCGTCATTGGCGATGTTGACATCGCCGGCGCTGGCGCTGGAGGCCTGGACGTTGATCGCGCCGGCGGTTGTTCCGTCGGCCGTGATGGCCGTGGACCCGCCATGCGAGACACCCGACGCCGTGTACGGCGCGCCTTCGATGGTGACTGCGTCACCCTGGATGGCGACCGTGCCGCCGTGCGTATCCGCGGTATTATAGGAGGAGGCATCCACGCGGGCGCCGTTCATCGTCACCGCGGCCGTGGCGTGCAAGGTGACCGTCCCGGCGGAGGCAGTGGAACTGGCGGGCGTACTAACGTCGAACGCGGCGTTATACACAGTCTCAGCCCCGGCGGATTCCACGTCGATCGATCCGACGCCCGACGCGTCCGAGGCGACGATCTGGATGCTTTCGTTGCCGAGACTGCGCAGGCCGGAGCCGAGGAAATCGATGTCGCCACCATGGCTGGAGGTGTCAAACACCTCCAGCGAGTCGAGGGCGGAGAGGCGGACATAGCTGTACGTGTTATCCGTCCGGATGGAGATGGCCCCGGGCGACTCGACGTTGATCTGGCCCGCCGAGGTGGCTTTGGGGCTTTCGGATGTGGGGCCGTCGGCACGGATGGTCAGCCAGTTGTTCACGCTGCTGAGGTTCACCGACGAAGCGCCCCGGAGGGTGATGCTGCCGCCGGAGGCGTTGGGATTCTGGCCGGTCGAGGCGAAGTTGTCCGGCGCGCCGGGGATGGCCTCGATATTGGCGTCCTGGATCGAGAGGGTGGTCCCTGCGTTCATGACAATCTGGCCGGCGGGCACGGCCAGGGTTTCCAGCACCGGCGTGTTGATGTCGGCTTCCTGGATGTTGATGTCGCCGACAGCGGTGAGGCGGATCAATCCGCCACCCGCATATCCGGTCGCCATGACCTTGAGGCTGCTCTTGGTGGAGGCGTAGGCACCCAGCAGGTCGATGCCGCCGTAGTCCGGGTAGGCCATCGCGATGGAATCCCGCGCGCTCACATAAATGTACCCGGTGTACGTGCCGACGTTCATGGCGATGCTGCCGGGATGCGTGTTGTCGCCCGTGGAGACGATGCGGATCGTGCCGGCGGCTCCCTGTCCGTCCGCCCGCATGTCCACCGACTCGTTCATGACAATCCGCATATTGCCGTTGCCGAAATCGATCACGGCGCCGTTGGCCACCGGCTCGGGCGTGCCGAGCAGGATTTGGCCGCCGGCGTAGATGGACTCGCCGCCGCCGTATTCCGATGCGTCCAGGAACACGTTGCGTAGCGACAAATTGCCGAGTGCCATCAGGGAGATGGTGCCGCCTTTCTCCGCGGAGTAAGACGCAGAGGCGTTCAACGAGGTGTTCTGAATGCTGATATTGCCCGTTGATTCGACGACGATCGAGCCGCCATTGTTTCCGATGACCTGGATGTTCTGATTGTAGGAATCAAAACCCTCCATGTTGAAGGCCCCGAGGATGTCGATGTCGCCGGCGGCGGTGGTACCGGAGGTGCCGGTTTGCTGTGCGCTCAGGCGGATGTCACCGGACGCGCTTGCCAGCACCAGGTTGACAGCCGAACCCTCCACGTGGAGGGACCCGGCCTGGGTGGTGCCGTCGGCGCAGAGGGTGGTGTTGTCCTGGATCAAAACACCGTTGGCGCCGCTCAGCATCACGGTGCCGCCTTGCGCGGCCGGCGTGGAGCCCAGCGTCACGGTCCCGGCGCTCACGGTGAAGGGATGGCTGACATCGATCAGGGCATCGCGCATGTAGATGCCGTTGATATGGCCGTAATCCGAAGAGGCGCTGCCGGTGCCACTGATGGAAACAGTCCCGCCCACGTCGGTCGCGCCGGCATACGCCTGGGTGAGCCGTGAGCCGTTATAGCCCAGGAATGCGACCTGGCCGCCGGAGCTGATGAGGCTGATGGTGCCGCCCGCATTTTGGTCGCTCCCGTTCACGCCGTTCTGCACGATCAGAGTGGATGGCGCGGCGCCCGAGGCATCCGGTTGGGAGGCGATGACCAGATCACTGTCTGCCGTGAGCATGAGCTGGCCCGGGCCCAGGGCTGCGCCGCTGCTGCCGATGTTGAAAGTCGTGTTCAGGAACTGCATGCCCGAGGCGCTGACGGTCAGCCGGCTGAAGCTGCTCCCACTCGGGGTGGCGAATGTCACGTCCTGGCCTTCAAAGGTGCTGCTGGTGATGAGATCGACATCAAACGTGCCCGCGTTGCCGATGCAGACCGGGCCTTGGGGCCAAATCAACACATTCTGCGACCCCAAATCGAAGATGGCGGTGCTGTCGCTCCACGTGCCGGTAATCGTGCTCAACTTGGGCCCGCTGATCGTCGGCGTGGAACTGCTCAGGTCAATCGTGACGCCGTTGTCGATCATGACTTGGTAAAGCGGGCTCCAGTAAATCGGGTCGTCCGGATTTTCCGACCACTTCGTGCCGGCGTCCGTGAAACCGGTGTTGATGCGGCTGGCGATATGCACTTGCGATTGGTCGGGGTGGAGGGAGTTGACGGAATCAATGGTGACCTGATCGGCCTCGATGTGGATGCCGCTGAGAGTGCTGTTGATGGGGCTCGCCGCCGACGCACCGTAGGTGTCCAGGGAGGAACTGGCGATGCTCACGCTGGTCCCGAGGTGGGTGCCGTTCGGATTGCGACCGGTCACGTCAATGATACCGGCGACGGCGGAGCCGTCGGCATTGGCGACGAGGGCGGCGTGCGACAAGGTGATTTGCGGGGCCAGCAGGGACACCCAGCCGCCGTAGTCTCCGCTTTCGACCGTCGCGCTCGCATCCAGCCGCGCGTTGTAGATATTGATGCCCCCCAGGCCGGAGGACGAGCCATACCATGTGCTGGCCGACGCGTACCAGCTTCCCAGCGCGGCAACCTCGATGTTGCCGCCGGTTCCGTTGGCAAACATTTGGATGCTCTCGTAGCCGGACGCGCGCGAGGCGGCGCCGAGGATATCCACATTGCCATAGGCCGTGGCGGGCAGTTCCGCGCTGAAATCCTGGGCGCTCAGGCGGAGGTAGTTGGAAGGATCGAAGGTCTCGAGGGAGATGAGGGAGGGGGCTTGCAGATAGATGTTACCCGCCGTGGCGCCGTTGGCTTTGACAATGTCATTCCGGAGATAGATGGCATAGTCGGAACTGAGGGAAATGGTGCCGCCCAATTGATCGGAGCCCAACAGCGCGCTGGCATCCAGCGTGGTCCCGGCAATCCCGATCATGTCGTACGCCGTGATCTTGATGGTGCCGCCGCCAGCCTCGCCACTGGCGACCAGGTTGATGCTCTTGCTCCCATCGCTGAAATCCGCCCCCAGGATGCCGAGGCCGCTGTCCCCGGGTCCCGACCAGCTCGTGACGGAGAGGTTTTGCGCGCTCAGGAAAACATATGAGGAATCGGCGGCGACAACGATCCGCCCGGGTTGGTAGCTGGTACCTTCCGAGAGCAGGGAAATCGAGCCGGCAGTCTTGAGCCCATCGGCGTTGATGGTCGAATCCTGGACGGCGACCTGTTGCTTGCCGTCAATGGTGATCAATCCGCCTTTGGTCGCGGCGGGGGTGGAGTAATCCACATAGACATAAGGATCGTAATCGGTCCGCGTCACCTGATGGCTGGCGTCGATGTAGGCGTTGCGAATGTGCACACCTTCCACGGTTCCACCGGCGCCCGTCCCATCGCCGGTGCTGATGATTTCAATGGTGCCACCGATATCCGTGGCACCGGCCAGCGCTTGTGTGATGCGTTCGCTGTCGCCGCCGCCAAACGCCGTCACGCCCGCGCTTTCCAGATGGAGCAGGCCGCCCACATTCAAGCCGTTGACCGTCCCGCTTTGCGGGGCGAGAGTGGAGGGGGGCGCCGGCGTCTCGGTGTATTCCGCCGGGGAGACCACCATCAGGTCCGTGGTGGAGTACATCTGCAATCGGCCGGGGCCGTAACTGCTGCCGGACATGTCAAACAGCGAATTGACAATCTGGATGCCCGCGGCGTGAAT
>CAZAAF010000431.1:0-4581 GCA_964482575.1 uncultured Verrucomicrobiota bacterium
CCCCGGCATCGAGACCACCAACGGTTCGCTCGGTCACGGCCTCGGGGTTGCGTGTGGGATGGCCATTGGTTTGAAACAAAAACACTCCGACGCCCGCGTTTATGTAATTACAGGCGACGGCGAGCTTTGCGAAGGTGCGGTCTGGGAGGCGGTCATGTTCGCCGGCCAGCATAAATTGAACAACCTGACGTTGATCGTGGATTTCAACGGCGTCGCCATGCTCGACCGCTGCCGCAACATCATCAACTTCGAGCCGCTCGACCGCAAATTACGCGAGTTTCAATGGGACGCTGTCACGGTGGACGGCCACGATGTCGGCGCGGTTCATGACGCGCTGGCCGCCAGCCGCCAATCCAGCTCGGGCTGCCCGCAGGCCATCGTGGCGCGCACTGTCAAAGGCAAGGGCGTCCCGTCACTGGAAAGCGACGTCCTCTGCCACGTCAAAACCCTCAACGCGCAGCAAATCGCCGAGGCCATCCGGAAGGTGTCATGAGCATCGAAAAACCCATGACCATGCGCGACGCTTTTCTTCAGCATTTGCTGGAGGCCCTGCGGCGGCGCGAAAACATTTTCATCGTCACGGACGATTTTGGCGCGCCGGCCCTCGACAAGATCCGCGAGGAGTTCGGCGACCATTTCATCAATGTGGGCATTGCCGAGCAAAGCGCAGTCAACGTGGCCACCGGCCTGGCCACCGAGGGATTTGCAGTCTTTGCCTACGGCATCGCCGGTTTCATGAGCATGCGCTGCTACGAGCAGATCCGCACCAACCTTTCCATGGCCACGCAGTTGCGCCCGCTCAACGTCAACATCTTCGGCGTGGGCGCCGGGCTGAGCTACGACGTTTCCGGACCGAGCCACCATTGTCTCGAGGACATCACGCTCATGCGCCTGTTGCCCCATATCGAGGTGTTCTCGCCGAGCGATTGGGTGCTGACAACGCACATGGCCGAGTGGTCCTTGCGCCATCACGGCCCCAAGTACATCCGGCTCGACAGCAAGCCGGTCCCGCGCCTCTATCCGGACGGTGCACCGGTTAACCTGGAAGACGGTTTTTGCGAACTGGCGCAGGGCGGTGACACATGTGTCGTTGCCACCGGTTTTATGACGCAGGTGGCCCGGCGCACCCTTGACCGTGAGCCGGGGCGCTTCGGTCTGGTGGATCTTTACGCTTTCAGGCCCTTGAACGAAGACCGGCTTCTCGACGTGCTGAAGAAATACCGGCGCGTGGTCACGGTCGAGGAGGGGTTCATCCACCGCGGGGGTCTTGACGCGATGATCCTCGGTCTGCTGGCGCGCAAGGGCGTGCACATGACCGTCCACCCGCTGGGCGTGAACGACCGTTATCTTTTCGACGTGGCCCAACGCGCCCGCCTGCACCAGCTCTGCGGCATGGACGAAGCCGGCATTTTGCAGGCGGTCGGCGTGCCCACCGCGTAAATTTGGAAACAACACCATGACTGCTGTGGAACCCCTGAACTGGCCGTTGATGGATGACAACATCACCCGGGAAGACCTCGACGTCGTGATCGCTTATTTGCAGCAGCCGCAGCCGCGATTGACGCACGGCTAACAGGTGCGCGCCTTTGAGCGCGAATGGTCGGAGTGGCTTGGCGTGAAATACAGCGTGCTGGTCAACAGCGGCGCCTCCGCCAACCTGCTCACGCTGGCCGCCTTGCGCGAACAGGCCGGCGGCGGTGAGATCATTGTCCCGCCGCTGACGTGGGTGTCAGACATCGCCTCCGTGCTGCAAACGGGGTTCGAGCCGGTGTTCGTGGACATTGACCGCCGCACCCTCGGCATGGACACGGAGCAGGTGCTGCAGGAGATCACGTGCAATACCCGCGCGGTTTTTCTGACGCATATTCTCGGTTACAACGCGCTGACGCAACGGATGCTCGACGAGCTGGCCGCGCGCCGGATTCCGCTCATTGAAGATTGCTGCGAATCGCACGGGGCCACGTTCAACGGCCGCAAGGTCGGCACCTTCGGACGGGTTTCCAACTTCTCGTTCTATTTCGCCCATCACATGAGCACCATCGAGGGCGGGATGATCTGCACCAATGACGAGGCGTTGTATGAAACCGTCCGGATGCTCCGTTCGCACGGCATGGTGCGCGAGTCCACCAGCGAGGCGCGCCGGCAGGAGTACGCGGCGGCGCATCGCGACCTGTCGCCCGATTTCATTTTCGCGTTTCCCGGCTACAACGTCCGGCCCACCGAGCTGACGGGGGTGTTCGGCCGCGCGCAACTCAAGCGCCTCGACACCAACAACGACGTCCGGCGGGCAAACCTGCAGTTGTTTCTAGCCAGTCTGGATCCGGCGAAATACCAGACGGACTTTGCGGTGGAGGGCAGTTGCAATTACGCTTTCACCCTGGTGTTGCGCGAGCCGGATGCGGGGCTCTGGGCGCGCGTGGAAACGGCACTGCGGCAATTGGGAGTCGAGTTTCGTCGCGGTCTCTCCGGCGGCGGCAACCAACTGCGCCAACCCTACCTCCGCCGCCTCGTCGGCGACGAGGAGTGTGAAAAATATCCGGTCGTGGAACACGTTCACTTCTATAGCGGCTACATCGGCAACTACCCGGCGTTGAAAAAGGAGAAAATCCAGCAATTGTGCACCGCGCTCAATTCGCTTTAAAAACAACGCCACCCCCTTGTAGGATGTTTGCAAAGAGAGTAGCTGTTGGAAGGCATGAACACATCAAACTCGATTGATTTTGCCCTGATCAATCCGGGCAATCGCACGGAGATTTACCAGAAGCTTGGTAAAGACTTCAGCGCCATCGAGCCTCCCGTGTGGGCCGGATTGATGGCGAGTTTTGTGCGCATCAAGGGTTTCTCCGTGGCCATCGTGGACGCCGCCGCCGAGCAGCTCACGCCGGCGCAGACCGCGGAGCGGGTGAAGGAACTGAACCCGCGGCTGACCGTCGTCGTGGTCTACGGGCACCAGCCGTCCGCCTCCACGCAGAATATGCCGGCCGCGGGCCGTTGCGCCACCGCGGTCAAGGAAGCCCTGCCGGACATGCCTGTGCTCATGGTCGGCGGCCATGTCGCGTCGCTGCCGGAGCGCACCCTGCGCGAGGAGGCAACCGATTTCGCTTCCGGCGGCGAGGGCCTTTACACCATGACCGCCTTGCTGGAGGCGCTGAAGACGTCCGCGCCGGATTTCAGCAAGGTGCCCGACCTGTGGTATCGCGCCGACGGCGAGGTGCGCCACAGCCGCGTGGCGGCACCGCTCGTGCGCGATCTGGACCAGGAGATGCCCGGCATCGCGTGGGATTTGCTGCCGATGAAGCTCTACCGCGCACACAACTGGCATTGCTTCGGCCACCTCAAACGCCAACCGTACGCGGCGATGTACACGACGCTCGGCTGTCCGTATCACTGCGCCTTCTGTTGCATCCAGGCGCCATTCAAGAGCGGCGAAAAAGTCCTGGGCATGAAGGACTCCATCAACAGCTACCGGCTCTGGAGCGCTCAACGGATTGGGGACGAACTGGAACTGCTCGCCACCCGGTACGGCGTGCGCAATGTCAAATTTGCCGACGAGTTGTTCGTGTTGCAACCACGGCATGTCGAGGGCGTCTGCGACGAAATCACCCGACGCGGCCTGGACCTGAACATCTGGGCCTATGCCCGCGTGGACACCGTCCGCATGGACCTGGTCGAGAAGCTCAAGCGCGCCGGCATCCTCTGGCTCGCGTTCGGCGTCGAAGCCGCCAGCGAACAAGTACGCAAGGACGTGCAGAAGGGGTTTGGTCAGGAGAAGATTTTCAAGACCATCAACCAATGCCGCGACCTGGGCATCCATGTGATTGCCAATTTCATTTTTGGCCTGCCGGAGGACGATCACCGGACGATGCGGGCGACGCTGGACATGGCGCTGGATTTGAATGCCGAATTTGCCAACTTCTATTGCGCGATGGCGTATCCCGGCTCGCACCTCTACAATACCGCCGTTCAGGAAGGCTGGCCGTTGCCGGCGGCCTGGACGGGCTACTCGCAGCACTCGGTGGATATGCTGCCGTTGCCGACCAAGCACCTGCCCGCAGCAGAAGTGGTCCGGTTTCGCGATCAGGCGTTTCAAACGTATTTTAACGACTCGAAATATCTCGACATGGTCCTGAAAAAATTCGGCCCCGATACCGTGGAACACATCCACGAGATGGCCTCGCACAAACTCGAGCGCCGTTTCGCCTGAACGCCGCGTTTTTACCGAGACAGCTTATCTTGAAAACAACCCTTCTCATCCCCACGCTCAACGAAATCAACGGCATGAAAGCCATCATGCCCCAGATCAAGAAGGAATGGTGCGACCAGATCCTGATCCTCGACGGCAATTCCACGGACGGCACGGCCGAGTGGGCCCGTGAGAACGGTTACGAGGTTTACGTGCAGAAACAGCGCGTCTTGCGTCAGGGCTACCTCGAAGTCTGGCCGTTGATCCGGGGAGATATCGTCATTACGTTCAGCCCTGACGGCAATTCCGTCGTCGAACTTCTTCCGCCGCTGATCGAAAAAATGAGCGAGCGATATGACATCGTCATCGTCTCGCGGTACCTGCCGCCGGCCCGCAGC